>DAIRDK010000058.1:0-13617 GCA_036796175.1 Bacteroidales bacterium
TTGAGAACAAAGGCCAGGTCATTGACCAGAATAACCAGCACAATGCCGGGGTATTGTTCCTGCTGAGTACCCCTGATATGAATGTACAACTCAGGAAGGGGGGATTTTCCTATGATCTGTTCAGAATATTGAATAACGAACAACGAACTTTGAATATCGATCATCAAACATCCGGCATCCCTGCCTTGCCGGCAGACAGGCGGCAACCGGTATCCGGTATCCGGTTCCATCGTATCGACCTTGATCTTATTGGCTCCGACACAAACTGCCGGTTCCTCACATCAGGAACTTCTTCCGATTACCTGAATTATTACACAACCGGCACACCGCCTGAAGGCGTTACAGGCGTAAAGGCTTTCCATTCAGTAACATATAAAGATATTTATCCAGGAATAGATCTGGAATGTATTGCCGGGAAGGAGATTGCCTTTGAGTATAATTTTATCATCCGTCCCGGCTCAGATCCTGACATGATCCGGATTAAAATTTCAGGACCGGACCAGATCCGGTCGTTCCGTGACGGTATATCCTACAGTACAACAATAGGCCTGGTCGAGGAAACCGTACCCATTTGCTTTTACCTGTTCAATGGCATCAAAGTTCCTGTGGATGGAGGATTCAGGAGAATCGACGATTATACCTACGGATTCATTGTACGGCAGACGATTCCGGAAGGTGCAACCCTCATTATTGACCCGGTTCCGACACGTAAATGGGGTACATATTATGGAGGGACTCCCTTATTCACCAGCACCAGTGTGGTCGAGAATGCCTGTGTTGTTGACGGTGCAGGCAATATTATTATTGCAGGCACGACCAACTCAGTGACCAATATTGCAACAGCAGGTGCATACCAGGGTTCTCTTCTGGGATTAAGCGATGCTTTCGTCGCTAAATTTGATCCAGATGGCCAAAGGCAATGGGGTACATATTATGGAGGAGATCAGGAGGATGTCGCAACCTGCTTATATGTAGGAGTTGATCAGAGCATTTATTTTGCAGGATGGACGAATTCAACAAACAATATCGCATCATTCGGGGCTTTCCAGATGGTCAGGCGGGGCGATCTGGATGCCATGGTGGTTAAGTTCAACTCCACCGGCCAAAGGCTTTGGGGCACTTATTATGGAGGGAATGAAAATGATCCTTGGGGGCAGGATGTCATCACATCATGTGAAGTCGACAACGGCAACAATGTTTACTGCGCCGGGGTAACAGGATCGCCTGATTTTATTGCTTCACCCGGTGCTCATCAAACTGCTTTGGGAGGAATGACTGATGATTACCTGGTGAAATTTGCCCCCGATGGACAACGGCTCTGGGGTACATATTATGGAGGAACAAATCAGGAAGATAGGGCCTGTTGCGCAGTCAGTAAAACAAATATACTTTTCCTGGCAGGCATAACGAGTTCTCCTGATAACATAGCCACTCCCGGATCATTCATGTCAGCGTATAATGGGATTCAAAAAGGCTTTCTGGCAGCATTTACCGATGACGGGCAAAGGACATGGGGCACTTATTATGCAGGGGAAAGCAATGATGACAACTACGGGTGTAAGATTGATACAGGCAATAGTGTTTACATTTACGGCACCACAAATTCAAGCACGAACATAGCCACGCCCGGGGCATTCCAGCAAACCCAGCTTGGAATTGGCGGTAACGCCTACCTGGCCAAATTCAGCGCAGACGGTCAGAGGCTTTGGGGTAGCTATTACGGAGTTAGCTGGACCTGGATAACCGGGGCAGCGGTAGATGACAGTGCCAATGTCTTCGTAACCGGTTACACCAATGACCAAAATACGGTCATTGCTTCTCCCGGTGCGTTTCAGCCTGTCAATCGGGGCAATAATGACGCCTTCCTGGGGAAATTCAGTCCTGCGGGTTATCGTTACTGGGGAACTTATTATGGTGGTACCGCGCAGGATCAGGGCCTGAGTTGCGCAGTCGATGACGGTGATAATATCTATATGTGCGGGAATACATGGTCAGAGAACAACACGGATCATGACACTTCTCTGTGTACACGATCCTGGTCGGCAAACTACATTGCCACCCCTGGAGCATTTGCCACGGAAAAACCCGGGCTAGGGGATGTATTCCTTGTTAAGTTTGCCGATTGTTATTCACCGGATACCGCGCAGCAGATCTATGGACAAGTGACTGTTTGCGCATCAACCAACGGACTAACGTATTCCATAGACCCTATTTTCGGCGCCACTGATTACCACTGGTGTATTTCCGGCAATCTGACCATCACCGCAGGACAACATTCCACTTCCGTTACTGTAGATGTCGGACCCGTATCCGGTACCGATACCATCTCCGTTTATGGGATAAACAGTTGCGACAATGGCTTCCCGAAATCAATAGTAATCAGTGTGATGCCAAGACCTGTACCGGTAATAACAGGTGCAGACAGTGTTTGTTCGGGGGATACGGTCACCTATTCAACGCCCGGTGGCATGTACGATTATTCCTGGGCAATCTCTCCAGGTGGTATTATTGTTTCCGGTGGATCTGCCATCGACAGCACCGTTGTTGTCTATTGGACCGCCGGTGGAGCCCAGTGGATCAGCGTTTCTTACAGGTTGGGGATTTGCGTATCACTTCAGCCTGTAGAGAAACAGGTATGGGTGACAGCAGCCAGTGCGGTGAATATAACCATTTTTCCATCATCCGACTCTGTCTGTGTAGGAAACCCTGTCACCTTCACCGCAACCCCCGTCAATGGCGGCACAAATCCTTCCTACCAGTGGAAAGTCAACGGTGTCAATGTGGGTACAAATAGTCCCCTATTCACATATGTGCCCGCAAACATGGATCTTGTATCCTGCATCCTGACATCCTCTCTAACAACCTGCATCACCAACAACCCCGACACCAGCAACGTCATCACCATGACCGTGAATCCAAACCTTCCGGTCAGCGTTTCAGTCACCCCATCAGCAAATCCCTTCTGCATAGGTACCCCGATCACATTCACCGCAACTCCTGTCAATGGCGGAATTACGCCAATTTATCAATGGCAGGTGAACGGAATAAATGTCGGCAGCAATAATCCTGTTTTCACGTACATCCCTGCATCCCTGGATCTTGTATCCTGCATCCTGACCTCCTCACTTCCTGACTGCCTTACCAACAACCCCGACACCAGCGCCGTGATCTCCATGATCGGGTTTCCCGGACTTCCGGCCGATGTGACCATCGCCGCCTCGCCAAGCCCTTCATGCCAAGGTATTCCCGTCACCTTCACCGCCACACCGATCAACGGCGGATCCAACCCATCATTTCAATGGCAGGTTAACGGCATGAACGTCGGCACAAATAGCCCCGTCTACACCTACATCCCTGCGATCATGGATCTTGTATCCTGCATCATGACATCCAATCTTGCCTGCGTAACCAACAATCCAGCATCCAGCATCCAGTATCCAGTATCCATAAGCCCTGCGCCCGTCGTCACCTTCACCCCCTGCTTCGACACCATCACAACCACAAATGCAAAACCGATTAAATTAAAAGGTGGAATTCCGCTGGGAGGGACCTACTCCGGGCCCGGAGTTGTTGCAGGGTATTTCTATCCCAATCTTGCAGGGGTAGGGACGCATATTATCAAATATACCTATACCAATGTGGCGCTGTGTTCCGATTCCACGAGTTCACGAATTCACGAGTTCACGAGTCCATTGTTTAATTGTGGTAATAATTTGATTGATGTTAGAGATGGAAAAATTTACGCGACTATCCAAATTGGAGGTCAATGCTGGATGGCAGCGGATCTCAACTTTGGCATTGAAATTCCTCCCAATATTCATCAGCGGGATAACTGCATTTCTGAAAATTACAGGACTGTAGTCGGCGGACGGCAGACGGCAGTTTATCAATGGGATGAAATGATGATATATGATAATACACCGGCTTTACAGGGCATTTGTCCGCCAAACTGGCATTTACCAACTGAAATCGAATGGGGAGTCCTCTTCTCCAACTGGACCAACAACGCGTTCGCGGCAAGTCCGTTGAAGTATTCAGGTTACTCGGGATTTAATGCTGTGCTTTCAGGCGTCAGGCATCAAACTGTACAATGGGATTATCAGAATTTCGCCACATTTTACTGGTCATCAACAGCCTACGGCCCTTACAAGGCCTGGGCGCACGGGATGAACGATCCCGACCCGAGCGTTTCGTACTATCCTTCGTTGAGGTCGAATGCATTTAGTGTAAGGTGTATCAGGGATTGAGCTTTTTTCAAAAACACGGAGTGCAATCGAAATTAAAGAAAAACCAATTATCAATAAACCGGTAAAAAGAACACAAATGAAAACAAAAATCAATGCCCTTATAATTACAACCATTGCCATACTCGGTTTAACAGATATGGTTACTGCAGAAACATTAAATTTTGGTATTTATTTCCAGGATGTCTCCGGAAATCCACCAACAGCTTATCATGTTAGAGTAAGAGTAGCATTTTATGATGGCACTTACAGCAACTGGTTTACAGATAGTCAGATTACAGGTTATCCAACCTCTGGATGGCAACCAAGTACTACCTATTCAAATCTCAGTATTCAGGTTTCGCTTCCAAGTCCTATACCCGCAGATTTCTGTTACCTGCAGGCAGAAGTTTGGAAGGATCTAACGCTTGAACTAAGAGCAAGTTCAAGTTGGAAGCCCAAAAGCGATCCCATAAACTTTGGTGTCATCGATTGTGGCATAATATATTGATATGCAGTAATTTTTAGTGAGATTTTTCATGCTCCTCCCTGGAGAGTAAGCTTATTTTATTGTATTTTTAAGTCCGAATAAATAGATCTTCGATTATAAAAACAACTATATCACAGAGCGTTCTATTTGTGGGGGTAAAAATAGTTGCATTTTTCTCAGTTTTTGCCTGTAATCCCTCTTTTGCCCTTGCTCCTCCTGTAAAACCAAAAATAAACCGGGAATTAACCAATAATGGGGGCTTCATTGAGAACAAAGGTCATTTCATGGACCAAAATAATCAGTACAATCCTGATGTTTTATATCTCCTGAACACTCCAGGGATGAATGTCCAGCTTCGAAAGGGCGGGTTTAGTTACGATTTTTATGAGATGACCAATCCCAACGATGCCGTCCCGCACTATTCATTTCACCGGGTGGATATAGATTTTGTAAATTCAAACCCTCAATGTTATATCGGAACATGTGAACCTAACACAGCATTGTCAAACTATTATTGTACACGGTTGGGCGAGCAGGCTGTAACTCAGGTGCGGTCCTTTCAGGAAGTGGTTTATAGAAATATATACCCGGGGGTTGATATTGAATTTCAGGTTGATGATCAGACTGGATTCAAATATAACCTTGTTGTTCATCACAATAGTGGGATCAAAGATATCCGAATGAAAATAACCGGACCGGACCATCAATATGTTTCAGATGGATCAGTGATGATGACCACAAGGTTTGGAGAGGTCATTGAGACGATCCCAGTTTCGTATTATTTAGACACAGATGGCCTGGTGAGAGCACAGGTTCAGTTTATCCAGTTGGAAAACTACGAATATGGGTTTCAAATAAAACATACAGACAAGCTATCCGAAGGTATTTGGATTGATCCGGTCCCAATTCGGCTTTGGGGCACCTACTACGGAGGAGCCGATTTTGATCAGCCAACTACGATGCAAGTCGATCCAGGGGGAAATATAATTATTGCAGGCTTTACATCTTCGCTGACCAATATTGCGACAACTGGTTCTTTTCAGTCCACTTATGCAGGTAATGTGGATGGATTTCTGGCGAAATTCAGTTCAGATGGCGACTTGATATGGGGGACCTACTTTGGAGGAACTGCGCTGGATAATGTATCTGGATGCTCGGTCTCATCGTCAGGTCAAATTTATCTTACCGGAGAAACCTATTCTGTTACCGGCATTTCTTCATCAGGGGCATACCAGGGTGCATTAAACGGAATCTCGGATGCTTTTTTATGTCAGTTTTCTTCAGACGGATCTCGAACCTGGAGCACTTATTATGGGGGTAGTGCTGCCGATGGTGGAAAATGTTGTGTTGTTAACGATGGATACATATACGTAGGTGGCAATACAGAATCTTCTGATGTAATTGCTTCAGGGGGTGCATTTCAACCTTTACCAGGAGGGGCGCAAGATGGATTTCTTGCTAAATTCGATTCGCAGGGACAACGGATCTGGGGAACCTACTATGGTGGGACCATGCTTGATAACATAACCTCCATCAGTGTCACTGGTGAAGAATTATTTTTTTGCGGACAAACCGCCTCATCTGACAATATTTCCACACCAGGCGCACATCAACCGCTTTTTGCAGGAGGAGTGTTTGATGGTTTTTTTGTATGTTTCGATACTAGTGGACAAAGGAGTTGGGGAACCTATTACGGAGGTTCGGCTTATGATGGAATTAATGCATGCTTACCTGCACCACCGAATGTAATTTACATCGTTGGCAGCACTTCATCATTGAACAATATTTCTACTTCAGGTTCTCATCAACAGGCTTATGGTGGTGGTGGCTATGATGGTTTTATTGTCCAATTTGATAATTCGGGAACCCGTAACTGGGGCACGTATTATGGTGGTTCAGCCATTGACAGACTATATGCCGGTGCAATAGATGACAGCAATTTCTTTTTTGCATCAGGAGGAACTTATTCGATGGAGAACATATCAACCCCTAATGCATATATGTTTAATTTACAAGGAAATAGTGATGCTTTACTGATAAAATTCGATACGGGGGGACACAGACTTTGGGGAACCTATTACGGATCTGTTGATGGGGAAAGTGCCCTCTCGGTTTGTGCGTATGGTGAGCATCAATATATTTCTGGAATAACTTTTTCAGCCGATAATATTTCTACACCAGGTTCCAATCAACCAAATTATGGAGGATCGGGCGATGGATACCTAGTCAAGTTTTCAGATTGCCCGGTCCCGGATTCTGCAATGCAGATAACAGGAATACAATCTCTATGTGTTAACTCTACCCTGGTGCTCTATTCTGTTCCCTCAATCCCTTATGCGACCAGCTACACTTGGTCGGTTCCCACAGGGGCCAATATCATTTCCGGGCAGAACACAGATTCAATTATGGTAGATTTCTCAATTTCTGCAACATCCGGATATGTCTCTGTTAAAGGTATCAATTCCTGCGGGGTTGGTGATAGTTCAAGTATATTTGTTACAGTAAACTCATTACCAGTACCTTTTATTTTGGGGAATGACACTGGTTGCCTGCAAGATGTAGGCACATACACCACTCTCGCAGGCCAATCTGATTATCTTTGGTCTGTCTCGTCAGGAGGAATGTTTGTTTCCGGAGGAGGGACAGGCGATAATTCAGTCTCAGTCCTGTGGACAGCACCGGGCTTACAATGGGTCAGCGTTATTTTTACCGATACAAATGGGTGTACAGCTTTAAATCCTACAGTCAAGAGCATTGACGTTTCTTCAGGTTTTATTGCGAGTGTAACCATTGCAGCATCCAGTAACAATATTTGCCAGGGCACTCCTGTTACCTTCAACGCAATCCCCATCAACGGAGGAACATCGCCATCATACCAGTGGCAGGTCAACGGCGTTAATGCCGGAACAAATAGTCCTGTATTTACATATATCCCTGCATCCTTGGATCTTGTATCCTGCATCCTGACATCCTCTCTAACAACCTGCATCACCAACAACCCCGACACCAGCAACGTCATCACCATGACCGTGAATCCAAACCTTCCGGTCAGCGTTTCAGTCACCCCATCAGCAAATCCCTTCTGCATAGGTACCCCGATCACATTCACCGCAACTCCTGTCAATGGCGGAATTACGCCAATTTATCAATGGCAGGTGAACGGAATAAATGTCGGCAGCAATAATCCTGTTTTCACGTACATCCCTGCATCCCTGGATCTTGTATCCTGCATCCTGACCTCCTCACTTCCTGACTGCCTTACCAACAACCCCGACACCAGCGCCGTGATCTCCATGATCGGGTTTCCCGGACTTCCGGCCGATGTGACCATCGCCGCCTCGCCAAGCCCTTCATGCCAAGGTATTCCCGTCACCTTCACCGCCACACCGATCAACGGCGGATCCAACCCATCATTTCAATGGCAGGTTAACGGCATGAACGTCGGCACAAATAGCCCCGTCTACACCTACATCCCTGCGATCATGGATCTTGTATCCTGCATCATGACATCCAATCTTGCCTGCGTAACCAACAATCCAGCATCCAGCATCCAGTATCCAGTATCCATAAGCCCTGCGCCCGTCGTCACCTTCACCCCCTGCTTCGACACCATCACAACCACAAATGCAAAACCGATTAAATTAAAAGGTGGAATTCCGCTGGGAGGGACCTACTCCGGGCCCGGAGTTGTTGCAGGGTATTTCTATCCCAATCTTGCAGGGGTAGGGACGCATATTATCAAATATACCTATACCAATGTGGCGCTGTGTTCCGATTCCACGAGTTCACGAATTCACGAGTTCACGAGTCCATTGTTTAATTGTGGTAATAATTTGATTGATGTTAGAGATGGAAAAATTTACGCGACTATCCAAATTGGAGGTCAATGCTGGATGGCAGCGGATCTCAACTTTGGCATTGAAATTCCTCCCAATATTCATCAGCGGGATAACTGCATTTCTGAAAATTACAGGACTGTAGTCGGCGGACGGCAGACGGCAGTTTATCAATGGGATGAAATGATGATATATGATAATACACCGGCTTTACAGGGCATTTGTCCGCCAAACTGGCATTTACCAACTGAAATCGAATGGGGAGTCCTCTTCTCCAACTGGACCAACAACGCGTTCGCGGCAAGTCCGTTGAAGTATTCAGGTTACTCGGGATTTAATGCTGTGCTTTCAGGCGTCAGGCATCAAACTGTACAATGGGATTATCAGAATTTCGCCACATTTTACTGGTCATCAACAGCCTACGGACCATATAAGGCCTGGGCTCATGGGATGAATGATCCGGATCCGAGCGTTTCGTATTACCCGTCGCTGCGGTCGAATGCATTTTCGGTGCGGTGTTTGAGGGATTAATTTTCTTCACCACAAAGACACGAAGGCACGATTATTTTACCATTCGAAAATAAATCGTAAATCGTACATCGTCAATTCAGTCGTACATCGTACATCGTAAATCGTAAATATTTTTCCTCTTTCCTTGTCGGAATCAAAATAATTCGTAAATTTGCACCCTCAAAAATCCTGAATGGTTTTTGTTGGATTTTGAGCCGAAAATAGCAAGGAAACCTGATAACTTGAGATAACTATAGGTTTCGAACCGCGATCCCCCAAGGAAAGCGGCGAGTATCTCAGCCCCTTATCTCCCTCCTTTCTATGCTTCCGCGAAAAATCCGTACGTTCTTAAGTGCGAAGGATATTAATTTATTTTGTACCTTTGCACTCCCCAAATGGGGATATTTTTTAGTAAAGTGTTATAAATCAGTCAATATGCCTACAATTTCGCAATTGGTCCGCAAAGGAAGAAAAAAGTTAACGGATAAGAGCAAGGCTCCGGCCCTCGATTCCTGCCCGCAGCGCCGCGGTGTTTGCGTGAGGGTGTACACCACCACCCCCAAGAAACCCAACTCCGCCATGCGCAAAGTCGCCAGGGTCCGCCTCACCAACGGCAAGGAAGTGAATGCTTATATCCCGGGCGAAGGCCACAACCTCCAGGAACACTCCATCGTTATGATCCGCGGCGGCCGTGTCAAAGACCTCCCCGGCGTCCGTTACCACATCATCCGCGGCGCTCTCGATACCTCCGGCGTGGAAGGCCGCAAGCAGCGCAGGTCGAAGTACGGAGCCAAACGGCCAAAAGAGAAAAAAGGGTAATTCGTAAGGGTGGGTCCCCGACCCGCCCCAACAATAAATAAAATGAGAAAAGCAAAGCCAAAGAAAAGAATCCTGGTGCCGGACCCCCGGTTCAGCGATCCGCTCGTGACCAAGTTCGTCAACAACATCATGCTGCGTGGCAAACGGAACGCGGCTTATGATATTTTTTACGAGGCCATCGACATCGTGAGCGAAAAGACCAAGGAAAACGGGTTGGACGTGTTTAAAAAAGCGCTTGCCAACGTCACTCCCTCCGTTGAGGTCCGCAGCCGCAGGATCGGCGGGGCCACCTTCCAGATCCCTTCCGAGATCCGCCCGTCCCGCAAGCAATCGATCGGCATGAAATCCCTGGTCGGGTTTGCCCGCAAACGCCACGAAAAGAGCATGAGCCAGAAACTGGCTGCCGAGATCATGGCTGCCTACAAGGAAGAAGGCGCCGCTTTTAAAAGAAAAGAAGATACTCACCGAATGGCAGAAGCCAACAAGGCGTTCTCCCATTTCAGGTTTTAACAGATCACAAACCGGAGCGATACAATATATAATATAATGTCCGAACGACTGGAACATACGAGGAACATCGGCATTATGGCCCACATCGACGCGGGGAAGACCACGACGACGGAGCGTATATTGTATTATACGGGCATCAACTATAAGTTGGGCGAAGTGCACGATGGTACTGCCACCATGGACTGGATGATACAGGAGCAGGAGCGGGGCATTACCATCACTTCGGCCGCTACAACCGTTTATTGGGATTACCGCGACAACAACTACCGCATCAATATCATCGATACCCCGGGGCATGTCGATTTCACCGTTGAGGTGGAACGCTCCCTGCGTGTGCTCGACGGCGCCGTTGCCATCTTCTGCGCCGTGGGCGGCGTCGAGCCCCAGTCGGAAACCGTCTGGAAACAGGCCGACAAATACCACGTCCCGAGAATATCCTACATCAATAAGATGGACCGTACCGGTGCCGACTTCTTCCGCGTCATCGACCAGATCCGCGAAAAACTCGGCGCCAAACCGATTCCCATCCAGATACCTATCGGCGCTGAAGACGACTTCAGCGGCATCGTCGACCTGATCACCGGAAAAGCCTACCAATGGGATGACCAATCCCTGGGTATGAACTACTTTGAGATCCCTGTCCCCGATTCGATCAGGGACCTGGCTAATGAATACCGGCTGAAACTGATCGAAGGGACTGCGGAAGAGAGCGACGACCTCCTGAACAAATTCCTCCACGACCAGGACTCCATCACTGAAGAAGAGATCATTGCCGCCCTGCGGAAAGCCACCATTGAGAACCGCATCACCCCGGTGATCTGCGGCGCATCATTCAAGAATAAGGGGGTGCAGACCCTCATCGACAGCATTATCCGGTTCCTGCCTTCGCCCTACGACATGCCGGCCATAAAAGGCATCAATCCCTATACTGAAAAGGAAGAACTCCGGCACCCGGATCCCTCGGAACCGTTCACGGCACTTGCCTTTAAACTAGCAACAGATCCCTTTGTGGGAAGGATCACGTTCCTTCGCGTTTACTCCGGCTCACTGGAAGCAGGCAGCCAGGTGCTGAACGCAAGCAACGACAAAAAAGAGCGGATCATGCGCCTGGTGCTGATGCATGCCAACAAGCAGAACCCGCTCAAACATGTGGAAGCCGGGGAGATCGTGGCGGCCATCGGCCTCAAGGAGACCCGCACGGGAGATACGCTGTGCGATCCGAAACACCCGCTCCACCTCGAATCCATGGCGTTCCCCGAACCGGTGATCAACATGGCCGTCGAACCGAAGACCCAGGATGACGTGGACAAGCTGACGCTGGCGCTGAGAAAGCTGACGGAAGAGGATCCCACTTTCCAGGTACGCGTGGATGACGAAACCGGCCAGACCCTGATCAGCGGGATGGGCGAATTGCACCTGGATATCATCGCCGACCGCCTGCGCCGCGAATTCAATATCGAAGTCAACCGGGGGAATCCCCAGGTAGCTTATAAGGAAGCCATCACCACCACGGTGATGCACCATGAGGTCTACAAGAAACAAACCGGCGGCAAAGGCCGTTTCGCCGACCTGGTCATCGAAGTGTCGCCGGCACCCAAAGGCACCAAGGGCCTGCAGTTCATCAACGAGATCCGCGGGGGCAACATCCCGAAAGACTTCATCCCGGCGATCGAAAAAGGATTGAAGAATGCCATGATGAACGGCCCGATCATCGGCTTCCCGATGGAAAGCATCCGGGTCAGGCTGATCGACGGTTCCTATCACAGCGTCGATTCCGATCCCCTGGCCTTCCAGGTGGCGGCCGGGATCGCGTTCAAGGAAGCCTGCAAAAAAGCCAAAGCGGTACTCCTCGAGCCGGTGATGAGATTCGAGATCGTTACGCCCAGCGAATATATGGGAGAGGTCACCAGCGACCTCAACAAGCGCAGGGGCCATGTGGAATCGGTGGAATCCCGCATCGGGAACCAGGTGATCCACGGTCATGTGCCCCTGGCCGGGATGTTCGGTTATGTGACCGTCCTGAGGAGCATCACCTCGGGCCGCGCGTTTTCGATGCTGGAGTTCTCGCATTACGAGGCCACTCCGCAGGATGTGATGGATGAAACGTTGTTTAAAATCAGGGGATACGTCCCGGTATATTAACAAACAGGTAAAACAATAGTACTGTGAGCCAGAGAATCAGAATCAAATTGAAGTCTTACGATTACAACCTCGTCGACAAATCGGCCGAGAAGATCGTGAAAACCGTAAAGGCAACGGGCGCTGTCGTCAGCGGACCGATCCCTCTTCCTACGGATAAAAAGATCTTCACCGTGCTGCGTTCCACGTTTGTGAACAAGAAGTCCAGGGAGCAGTTCCAGCTCTGTTCGTACAAGCGGCTCCTCGACATTTACAGCACGACTTCCAAGACCATCGACGCACTGATGAAGCTTGAACTGCCCAGCGGGGTGGAGGTTGAAATCAAGGTTTGATCGTAAACGTATAAAAATTCAGAAACAATGTCCGGATTAATTGGTAAAAAAATCGGTATGACCAGCATCTATGATGCGAACGGGAAGAACCTTCCCTGCACGGTCATTGAAGCGGGTCCCTGCGTGGTGACGCAGATCAGGAGCCAGGAGAAAGATGGATATGATGCCATCCAGCTGGCTTTTGAAGACAAGAAGGAGAAGCATACGACGAAGGCGGAACGCGGACATTTCGCAAAGGCCGGGATCACCCCGAAAAAAGTGGTGGCTGAGTTCACCCGTTTTGAACAGGACCACCAGAAAGTATTCGGGGACATCCTCAAGGTGGACATCTTCGTTGAAGGCGAATACATCGACGTGGTCGGCATTTCCAAGGGGAAAGGCTTCCAGGGCGTTGTCAAACGCCATCATTTCAGCGGCGTCGGAGAAGCCTCGCACGGACAGCATGACCGTCTTCGCGCTCCGGGTTCCGTTGGCGCATCCTCCTGGCCCAGCCGGGTCATGAAAGGGCTCCGGATGGGCGGCCGGATGGGCGGCGACCGCGTTAAAGTGATCAACCTTCAGATATTAAAGATTATCCCGGAGAAGAACCTCGTACTGGTGAAAGGTGCCGTGCCGGGACCCAATGGTGCATATGTAATAATTGAGAGATGGAAGTAACAGTTTATAACATCAAAGGCGCAAAGACCGACAAGAAGGTCACACTCGACGATTCCGTATTCGCGATCGAACCGAACGATCACGCCATTTACCTGGATGTG
>DAIRDK010000059.1:0-13347 GCA_036796175.1 Bacteroidales bacterium
ATTCCCAAGCGGTCCGCGAAGGAGATAATAGTATGTTGGTGATGATGTTGGGGAGTGCTAAAGCGAGGATCTTTTTGTTCATCAGACAAAAATATTCAAAAACACGGAGGACACTGAGTTATAACAAAGTTCTCAGAGAACTCGTCTTAACTTTGAGCACTTTGTGTTTCCGAACAATTAAGGAATCAGTCTAAATTAGCCGGTCCTGCATTACCTTTTACCCCCGAACCCGATTAAGGGATAAAAATTCCACGGTACCAGGCATTTTTTTTCTACTTTTGTTAAACGGAGTTATTCACTTAAAAAAACAGATTTTAATCATGGCAAACGGAGTAAACAGAGTGTTCCTGGTCGGGAACCTCGGAAGGGATCCGGAGATCCAGAGTTTTGAGAACGGCGTGAAGAAAGCATCCTTTTCCCTGGCCACCACCGAAGGATACCGGAAAGAGGGAGAACGGGCGGAACATACCGAATGGCACAACATCGTACTGTGGCGCGGACTGGCCGAAGTGGCGGAAAAATGGCTGAAGAAAGGAAGCACCGTGTGCATCGAAGGCAAGATCCGCAGGCGGGAATACGAAGACAAGGACAAACAGAAACGCTTCATCTACGAGATCGTGGGCGAGAATATGACGATGCTGGGCGGCGGCCCGCGCAGGGAAAGCGCTCCGGAAGAGTCAGCCGGCAGCGGGAACAACTATACCGAACCGATCCCCGAAGCCAACGGAGGGGATGATCTTCCCTTTTAATCTGAAATTGCGAAACGGTGAAAAAGTGAAATTGTGAAAAAGAACCTGTTCAAATACTGTTTTTCACCATTTCACCTTTTCACCATTTCACTTTTTTTCCTGGCTGTTTCATGCAATTCCGATTACACCCCCAAGCCCCGCGGCTACTTCCGCATCGATCTTCCCAAACACGAATACCGCTCCTTCGACAAGGCGTTCCCATACACGTTTGAATATCCGGTGTACGCCAACGTCGTCCCCGACAGCACCCCGATGGCCGAGCCCTACTGGATCAACGTGGTGTACCCGCAATTCAAAGCCCAGCTCCACATCTCCTACAAGCCGGTGCACCACAACCTCGCCGGCTACCTCGAGGATGCCCGGACCCTCGTCAACAAGCATATCCAGAAAGCCAACGCCATCACCCAGCAGGAGTATATCGATACCGTGCACCAGGTGTTCGGGCTGACCTACACGATCAGAGGGACCGACGCGGCCTCGCCGTTCCAGTTCTACCTCACCGACAGCACCACCCATTTCCTGCGCGGCGCCCTCTATTTCGACGTGGTCCCCAATAACGACTCCCTCGGTCCGGTCATCACCTTTCTCAGTGAGGATGTGGAACATATGATCGCCACCCTCCGCTGGAAAAAATAGCCTCCCGCACCGTTTTCTCATAAAAAATCCAGACCTTTGCAACCTAACACGGGATTTCTGTGTCCCCGTGTCTCCGTGGTTAAGTAATAAAACATGAAAAAGCTTCTCTCTCTTCTTGCCCTCATCCTGGTCACCCTCTCACTCCATGCCCAGGTATCAAAGTACTCCGAAGTGAACCTCTCCCTCAACGGGAAACCCTTGTCCGCCCTCGCCGCCCTCGGCATCCCCGCCGAAGAGGGCATCCTGAACCGGGACGGCACTGTGAAGATCATCCTTTCCCAGGACGAGCTCGCCAAAGCCGCACAGGCCGGCTTCACCTGGAAGGTGCTTACGGACGACTACGCCAAAGCCGTTGAAGAACGCAATGCGCAACTGTCTGCCACGATCACGGAGATCAACCGGCAGATCAAGGACGGCACACTCGCAGCCGGGGACTACCCCGTGCCCGAAGGTTTCGAGCTGGGCACCATGGGCGGCTTCTACAAGCTCGAAGAGATCTGGGCCGAAATGGACTCGCTGCATACCCTCTACCCCGGCATCGTGTCGGCCAAGGCGGAGTTCAACTCCACGAAAACCATCGAAGGACGCCCGGTCTATTACCTCAAGATTTCGGATAACCCCAACGTGAACGAAGACGAACCAAGGGTGTTCTACAACGGCCTGATCCATGCCCGCGAACCCATCGGCATGCAGCAGCTCTTCTTCTTCATGAACTACCTCTGCGAGCATTATGCCACCGACGAGGAGATCCAGTACCTGGTCAACAACATCGAGCTGTATTTCGTCCCGGTGACCAACCCCGACGGTTACTACCAGAACCAGATGACCAGTCCCATCGGCGGGGGCATGTGGCGGAAGAACAAGCGCGACAACGGCGACGGAACCTATGGCGTGGACCTGAACCGGAACTTCGGCTACATGTGGGGCTACGACAACAACGGCTCCTCTCCCAATACGTATGACGAAACCTACCGCGGAACGGCGCCCTTCTCGGAACCGGAGACCCAGATCTCCCGTGACCTCTGCGATGACAAGCACTTCAAGCTGGCGCTTAACTGCCACAGCCATGCCAACCTGTTCCTCTACCCCTGGTCATACATCACCGAGGATACTCCCGACAGTACCATCTTCCGGACCTATTCCGACCTGCTGACCCGCGATAACCTGTATCCATCGGGAACACCCGGCGCCCTGCTGTACAATACCAACGGCGATGCGAACGACTGGATGTACGGCGAAACGAGCAACCATCCCGAGATGTACAGCTTTACGCCCGAGATCGGAACCGACCAGGACGGCTTCTGGCCACCCCCTAGCCGGGTTGTGCCGCTTTGCCAGGAGAGCATGCTGATGGATCTCCTGCTGGCCCACCTCTCGTACCGTTACGCGGAAGCCACTGATGAGTCCGACGTCATCACCGGGGAACACGAAGGGTATATTCACTTCCGGATCAAGCGTTACGGCCTCGATAACCAGGGCCTCTACACCGTATCGGTCCAGCCGCTCGACACGACCGTGATCACGTCGGTCGGCCCGCCGCAGACCTTCAACACGCTCATGCTGTTCACCACGAAATACGATTCGATCTCATATACCCTGGCTCCCGACCTCCCGATCGGGACGGAGTTCAGATTCCTGTTGCAGGTGAACAACGGCTTCTTCACCCATTCCGACACCATCACCAAGTATTTCGGTCCGCCGCTGGTCGTGTTCCAGGACAGCTGCAGCGATTTCTCCAACTGGAGCTCGTCGAAATGGAATGTCACGGCATCAAAATATTTCTCCCCGCCGAAGTCAATCACGGACAGCCCGTCGGGTAATTATTCCAATAACGAGAACAATTCGGTGACCCTGAATGACCCGGTGGATCTGAAGGATTCACCCGTCGCCGTGATCCAGTACATGGCACGCTGGAACATCGAGAAGGGGTTTGACTATGCCCAGGTCAAGGCGGGAACGGGGCTGACCTTTACGCCGCTGACCGGGAAGTACACTCACGTGGCCGGATCGAACCAGCCCGCAGGGCAGCCGGTTTACGACGGCAACAAAAACGAATGGGTGAAGGAACAGGTCGTCACGACGGATTATGTCAACCAGGATATCCGCCTTCGGTTCACCCTGAACAGCGATACCTGGTCCACGGCCGACGGATTTTATTTCGACGACCTCTCGGTGACCGTCATCGACATGACCGGCGTGGGGATCGAACCCATCGCCAAAGAGTCCGGATACCTCTCGGAACCCTCGCCAAACCCGGCTTCGGGGAAGGTCACATTCAGGTACCAGCTGCCGGACGGGTACCGGGATCCCGCCTGGCTGATCATTTGCGACATCCGGGGCATCGAAATTTCCCGGACGAAGATTGAAACCTCTGCGGGGGTAATTACGTTGAATACGTCGGGCTTTGGCCCCGGAGTCTGCATTTGCCGGATCGAAGCGCCGGGCATTGCAGCGCCGGCAAAGAAACTGCTCGTCATCAGGTAACAGGAAACGAAAGGAGAACGGCCGTGATTGAAACGATCAAATTCGGGAACCTTCAGTGGTCGCATATCGTCAGGCCCAGCGAAGAGGATCTGCAGATCCTTTCGGATCACTACCATTTCCACCCGCTCGATATCGAGGACTGCCGCAGCGTGGTCAACCTGCGCCCCAAGATCGACGTCTATGACGAATATTACTTCCTGATCCTTCATTTCCCGAGTTTCGACACCTCCCAGACCTTTGTCGACACCAAGGAAATCAAAGTCTTCTGGGGCAGGGATTTCCTGATCACCATCGGCAAATCGCACTGGCTGGTGAAGGACATGTTCAGCCAGGAGAAAGCGCGGGCGATGGCGGGGAAGAAGATGGAGGTGAACACCACCGACCTGCTGCTCTACCGGATCCTGGAGCGGCTGATGCACGAAACGCAGAACCTGGTGGAGAAGATCGAGAAGGATGTGGACAGCTGCGGCAAGTCGCTGTTCAGCAAGAACGCCGAAAAGACCATCGAGAAGATCAGCATCACGCGGAAGAACGTCGTTCTGCTCAACACCATGTTCAAGCCCCAGTTGCAGTTGTTCCATAAACTGCAGAGCGGCGCCGTGGAAGGGTTTACGGCGAACATGGAGGATTACTGGGGAAATATTCTCGACTTTTACCAGAAGACCTGGGACATCGTGGAAGATGCCGGGGAGCTCATCCGCGGCTATTCCACCACATTCGATTCCCTGCAGGTGAACCGCACCAACGAGGTGATGAAGATCCTCACCCTGATCTCCTCGATCCTGCTCCCGCTCACGTTTATTGCGAGCCTGTACGGGATGAACATCGGGTTGCCCTTCCAGAACCACCCGGCCTCGTTCATTATTGTCACAGGGATCATGCTGGTCATCGCGATCGTTATGATCGTTTATTTCAAGCTCCGGAGGTGGATGTAGTCATCCCTCCCGGTTCATGACATCGATCTGGCGCTGGATCGATTCCTCGTGCAGCGCCTCCAGAAGTCTCATCAGGAATTCCCGGCTCAGCCCGAGGTTTTCGCCGGCGGCGACCCGTTCGCGGATGACCTGGCTCCAGCGTTTCAGCTGGAGGATGGTGATGCGGTTGGCTTTCTTGTATTTCCCTATCTCTTCGACCACCGACATGCGGCGGGCCAGGATCTCGATCAGTTCCTGGTCGAGTTTGTCGATCTCGGTCCGGAGTTTCTCCAGCAGGTTCTGGAACTCGGTCTCCCCCGATTCCTTGCGCAGGACTAGTTCCGAAAGCAACTGCTTCAGCCCTGCGGGGGTGATCTGCTGTTTTTTATCGGTGAGGGCTTCGTGCGGGCGGACATGGGCCTCGATCATCAGCCCGTTCATCTCCAGGTCGAGGGCCTTCTGGACCGTTTGCCGGAGCATTGTCGTCTCTCCGCAGATGTGGCTGGGGTCGACGATCACAGGCAACGCGGGGCAGAGGCGTTTGAGCTCGATGGGGATCTCCCACATCGGGGCATTGCGGTAAGGGGTGTTCTGGAAGAAGGAAAAGCCGCGGTGAACGGCGATCAGCTTCGTGATCCCCACCTGGTTCATGCGTTCGATGGCGCCCAGCCAGGTCTTCAGGTCGGGGTTGAGCGGGTTCTTGATCATCACCGGGATGTCGACCCCTTTCAGCGCTTCGCCGATCTCCTGGACCGAGAATGGATTCACCACGGTGCGCGCACCGATCCAGAGGATGTCGATGCCGTACTTCAGCGCCTCTGCAACGTGTTTCGGATTGGCTACTTCGACGGTCGTCTTCAGCCCTGTTTCCGTCTTCACCTGGTTGAGCCATTTCAGCCCTTTCGTGCCCACCCCTTCGAAGGCGCCGGGACGCGTGCGGGGTTTCCAGATCCCCGAACGGAATACCCGGACCTCGGGGATGGCGGCCAGCTCGCGGGCGGTCTCCATCACCTGCTCTTCGCTCTCGGCTGAGCAGGGTCCTGCGATCACGCAGGGAAATTCCCCGCCGGGAAGCCATTCGTTCAGAGGATCGATATTCAGGCAGACCGTCATGACAGGTGCATCAATACCGGATAAAGATCAGCCGGAACAGGTGAACGACGATTGAGATGGCCGTCACCACGAGGGTGATGATCATGATGACCGGGATCAGGATGTCGAGCCAGGAGAGATTCGTTCCGGAGAAATCGAAGGGGTAGAGGTAATAGAGGATAATGAACAGCACGAACGTGGAGGCTTCCGAGACCATCTTCAGGAGATGATAGAGCCAGCGGGACTCGATGAATGCCATCCCGGTATGGACAGCGATTTGTATATATATATTTATATTTAAGAATATCAATACGGCATTGTAGTGTTCATTGATGAACGAGAGGTTCCAGTCGGGCACCTT
The DNA here is from genome assembly GCA_036796175.1 of Bacteroidales bacterium. Lineage (GTDB taxonomy): Bacteria > Bacteroidota > Bacteroidia > Bacteroidales > FEN-979 > DAIRDK01. The sequence continues at coordinate 6,237 of DAIRDK010000059.1, forward strand.
GTTGACCACCCACAGGGCGATGATGTTCCAGATGATGGCCCAGATGTGCTCGCCGCGGCGGCTGCGGAGGGGCTTGTCCTTATGCCAGTGCCGTTTTCCGAAATCATCCACGGTCTGCGCCCACCGGGGTATGTGCTGTTCCGTTCCGGGTTCGTTTGTCATAGTTTGGAATTTTTGACTGAAAACAAAAGTAGGTCAAATTTTCCAGTAATTTTGCAGTCCCAAACTGAAATTGCGATGGAACACCTGAGAAGATCGACGATCGGCGACCTGTTGAAATCGAAAGAGACCGGGAAAGAAGTGCATGTCAAAGGCTGGGTGCGCACGCGCCGAGGCAGCAAGAACATCTATTTCATTGCATTGAATGACGGTTCGATCATACACAATATCCAGATCGTAGTCGACGGCAACCGCTTCCCGGAAGAGTTCATGAAGCCGGTGACCACGGGGTCCTGCATTTCGGTGAAGGGGATCCTGGTGGAGTCGATGGGACAAGGCCAGGCGGTGGAGATCCAGGCCACGGAGATCGAAGTGTACGGAACCGCCAGCCCGGAAACGTATCCTTTGCAGAAGAAAGGACATTCGCTGGAGTTTCTCCGCGAGATAGCCCATCTGCGCCCGCGCACCAATACGTTCGGCGCTGTTCTCAGGATCCGTCACGCGATGGCCTTTGCCATTCACAAGTATTTCAACGATCACGGATTTTATTACATCCATTCGCCGATCATCACCGGCTCGGATGCCGAAGGGGCGGGGGCCTTGTTCCGGGTCACCACGCTCGACGATAAAAATCCTCCCCGGCTTGCCGACGGAAACATCGACTATACACAGGATTTCTTCGGGAAAGAGACCAAGCTGACCGTCTCCGGGCAGCTGGAGGCGGAGCTTGGTGCCATGGCGCTGTCGCTGGTCTACACCTTCGGCCCCACGTTCCGCGCCGAGAACTCCAACACCCCGCGCCACCTGGCCGAATTCTGGATGATCGAACCGGAAATGGCCTTTTACGATATCAACGACAACATGGACCTGGCCGAGGACTTCCTCAAGTTTCTCATGCAGTACGCCCTCGATCACTGCTATGACGACCTGGAGTTCCTTAACAAGATGTACGACAACGAGCTGATCGACCGCCTTAAAGGGATCATCTCAAGCCAATTCGAACGGCTTACCTACACGCAGGCAGTTGAGATCCTGATGGCTTCCGGTCAGCAGTGGGAGTACCCGGTGTCCTGGGGTTCCGACCTCCAGGCCGAGCATGAGCGGTATCTCGTCGAGAAGCATTTCGGCAAACCGGTCATCCTCACCGACTACCCCAGGGAGATCAAGGCCTTCTACATGAAGCAGAACGATGACGGAAAGACCGTGCGCGGCATGGACGTCCTTTTCCCCCGCATCGGCGAGATCATCGGCGGATCGCAGCGCGAAGAGAACCTCGAGGCCCTGCTCCGGCGCATCCATGAGCTCGACATCCCCGAGAAAGACGTGTGGTGGTACCTGGATACCCGCCGTTTCGGCACCGCACCCCACTCCGGGTTCGGACTGGGTTTCGAACGCCTGATCCTCTTCGTCACCGGCATGGCGAATATCCGGGATGTGATCCCCTTCCCAAGGACGCCGAAGAACGCGGAGTTTTAGTGACAGGGTGACAGGGTGACAGGGTGACAGGGTAACAGGGTAACAAGGTAACAGGGTGACAAGGTAACAAGGAATCTGCTACCTTTAAGTTCTGAAATTCCGGGTTATGGCAAGGACATCGTTGGTAATCCTGTTGTTGTCGTATTTCCTTTCAGGCTGTCAGCGTCCTGAACCTGCCCCGGTTGTGGCCAAAGCCGATACCCTTGCTGCAAGGGATACGGTGGTTCCGAAAACGCCTCTCCAAACCGCCATAGAAACGCTGGCTTCTGATCCGGCAATGAAAAACGGATCGTTCGGACTGCTTGTCACCGATGCAGCTACCGGGGAGGTCATCGCCGAACACAACCCGGACCTGAGCCTCGTCCCCGCCTCCACGATGAAACTGTTCACCACCGCTGCCGCCCTGGAGATCCTCGGTCCCGACAAACGGTTCCGGACCTCCTTGTTGTACGAAGGCAGGATCACCGACAGTGTCCTGAACGGGAACATCGTTATCCGCGGCGGGGGAGATCCCACCCTTGGTGTGGGGGATGAAACTCGTAAGGTTTTATATTCCAATTGGGTACGTCAAATCCGTAAAGCCGGCATCGATTCGGTGCATGGAAATGTGATCGGCGACGGGACGATTTTCGACAAGGATTACATCCCGTACACCTGGACCTGGGGCGAGATCAACCTGGCTTACTGTGCCGCGGCATCCGGGCTGTCGGTCAACGGGAATACCTTCACGCTTTACCTGGATGCCCGCAAGCGCGAGCGTTTCCATCCCGGGCTGGAGAAAGTCACCCCGTACATCCCCGATCTCTGGTTTGAGAACCGGACATACGAAACCGAGGATGCCGATATGGAGGACCTCTACCTGGTCGGTCATCCGTTCAGCGATGCCCGGATGATCCGCGGGGTGGTCCCGCAGGGAAAAGAGGAAGCGGCGCTGGTGGCAACGGTGAGCAATCCGCCGCTGGTCCTGGCGGCCGACTTCCGGAATGCCCTCGAGACGAAGGGGATCCAGGTATCGGGCCGGGCGTTGTCGCTGGCCGACTCCGATTCCCTTCAAAAGCTCCTTGAAAGGGCCCGTTATACGGAACTTTCGGTCGTTAGTTCCCCCACGGTGGCCTCGATCGTTTACACAGTGAACAGGAACAGCTATAATTTCTTTGCAGAGACGCTCTTGAAGCATATCGGGCTGAAGATCATGCGATACGGGAGCACCGATGCCGGTGCCAGGGCGGTGTATAACTTGTTGCGCGACAAAGGCATGGATACCGACGGGTTTTTCATGTTCGACGGGAGCGGGATCTCAAGGTTCAATTCGGTGACAGCCAGGCAAATGGTATGGGTGCTTGACTACATGACCCGTTCCCCGTACGCTGAGGAATACCGCAATTCGCTTTCCGTGGCCGGCGTTTCGGGCACCCTTGGCCGGCTGCTGAACGGCACCCCGGCGGAAGGCAACCTGCAGGCAAAAAGCGGGTCGATGTCGAGGGTGAAGAGTTATGCCGGATACATCCGCACCCCATCCGGCCGGCAACTGATCTTTGCCGTCATCGTCAATAATTTCAACTGTACCGGCCACGAGATGACAGGGAAGCTGGAGCGGATCATGACGACCCTTGCCGCGGATTGACCTAACCCTTTTTTCCGCTCAGGCCCGAGGCCTCATCACCGCAACGCAGCTGCGTCCGGGGCTTTCCCCGATCATTGGTATGATTGGGTTGCATTTGACTTTCGTAATTCGAAATTTAATTCGTCTCTCGTCTTTCGTCATTCGTAATTAATGGGTTGAGGAGGGAGAAAGAGTCATTAGATGGATTCTAAATTACCCCCGCCCGCATTACTTTTTTACCCCTAACCGGATTAAGGGAAAAATTCAGTATTTTTACTATGAAATTTCTCCTATGGAAAAACGCTGGGTGTTGAAACCGCAAGGCGACCCGGAAACCGTGAAACGGCTTGCCGGAGAGCTGAATATCGACCAGCACCTGGCTAACTTATTGGTTCAGAGAGGAGTCCATTCGTACGATGAAGCCAGGGCATTTTTCAGGCCCTCCCTTGAGGATTTGTATGATCCATTCCTGATGAAGGACATGGACAAGGCCATAGACCGCATTGAGAAGGCCTTGAAGGATGGGGAGAAGATCCTGGTCTACGGAGATTATGATGTGGACGGAACCACGGCCGTTTCGCTGGTCTGGCTTTTCTTCAGGCACTATTCCGACCAACTGGATTATTATATCCCCGACCGTTACACGGAGGGGTATGGGATCTCCCTGAAAGGGATCGATTTTGCCGCCGAGAACGGGTTCACCCTGGTCATTGCCCTCGACTGCGGCATCAAGGCCGTGGAGAAGATCCGGTATGCAAGTTCAAAGGGAGTGGATTTCATTATCTGCGATCACCACCGTCCGGGCAGCGAACTCCCCCAGGCCGTGGCCGTGCTGGACCCGAAACGGGCCGACTGCCCCTATCCATACAAGGAGCTCTCGGGTTGCGGCATCGGGTTCAAGCTGATCGAGGCCTATGCGGACCGGACGAAGATCCCGTTCGAAATCCTCGTGCAATACCTCGACCTGGTAGCGGTCAGCATCGCCTCGGATATCGTCGACATCACCGGCGAGAACCGGATCCTGGCCTACTATGGCCTGAACCTGATCAACACCCGGCCGCGGCCCGGCCTGGAAGCGATCCTTCAGTACGGCGGAGTAGGGCGGTCCCAGGTGAACGGGCAGACACCTTATTTCACCAAGGAGCTGACCATCACGGACCTGGTATTCCTCATCGGACCACGGATCAATGCGGCAGGTCGCATCGAAAGCGGGAACAACTCGGTGCGGCTGCTCATCTCCGATGATCTGGAATTGGCCAAGACGATCGGGAAGCAGATCGACCTGTACAACACCGAGCGGAAGAACCTCGACGCCCAGGCGACCCAGCAGGCCCTCGAGATGATCGGGAAAGACGAGATCCAGCGCAACGCCCGTTCCACCGTGATCTTCCATCCCGAGTGGCACAAGGGGGTCATCGGCATCGTGGCTTCCCGCCTCACGGAGAGCTATTACCGGCCCACCATCGTGCTCACGGAAGCGGGCGGCCTGATTACCGGCTCGGCCAGGTCGGTCAAGGATTTCGATGTATACGAAGCGATCGATTCCTGCAGCGACCTGCTTGAACATTTCGGCGGGCACAAGTTCGCAGCCGGGCTATCCCTGAAACCCGAGAACCTGGACCCCTTCCGCAAGCGCTTCGAGGAGGCGGTCGCCGAACGCCTTAAAGGGATTGAACTGATCCCGGAGATCGAAGTGGACCTGGAACTTCCGCTGTTCGCGATCAACACGAGGTTTTACAATGTGCTGAAACAGTTTGCCCCGTTCGGACCGGGCAACATGTCGCCCGTGTTCCGCACCGATGGCGTGATCGATGCAGAAGGAAGCCGCATCGTTGGCAAGAACCACCTGAAGCTGAATATCGCCCACCCGGAGATCCCCGGAGGACCTTTCCCCGGCATTGCCTTCCAGCAGGGCGAACACTTCCCGAAGATCGAGAAGAAGATCCCCTTCAATATCTGCTATCACCTGGAGGAAAATGAGTGGAACGGGACCAAATCACTTCAGCTGAACGTGAAGGATATCCGGTTCGATTAGCATTTCTGATCCCCGAAACAGATCCCCATCTTGCGTGCCTTTTCGATCAGGGTGTGATCGTGCGGGACAAGCCGCAGCTTGCCGCCCACTTCGGCCAGCGGCATCGATGTGATCTCGTTACCTTTCAGGCAGACCATCTCGCCGAATTTTCCTGAGGCGATCAGTTCGACTGCGTAAGCACCGAAACGGGTAGCCAGGATCCGATCCATGCCTGAAGGGCTGCCTCCGCGCTGGATATAGCCCAGGATCGTTTCCCGTGTTTCCAGCCCCGTCAGCTCTTCGATGGACCGGGCGATGTAGTGTCCTGCTTTCTCATTCTTGGGATGGGGAATGCCTTCGGCCACCACAACGATGGAATAAGGTTTCTTGTCAAGCGCTCTCTTCTTCAGGCAACGGGCGACGACCGCCGTGTCGAAAGCGATCTCGGGGATCAGGATCACATCCCCTCCGCCGGCCATCCCGGAGTAGAGCGCCAGCCATCCGGCATGGTGGCCCATCACCTCGATCACCATGATGCGCTTGTGACTGTTCGCGGTTGTATGGAGGCGGTCGATGGCATCTGTAATGATACCGAGGGCCGAATCAAACCCGAACGTAACGTCCGTACCCCACACATCGTTATCGATCGTTTTTGGGATTCCGACGATGTTGAGGCCTTCGCCGGACAGCTGGGCCGCCGTACGCTGGGTGCCGTTCCCGCCGATGCAGACCAGCGCATCCAGCCCCATTTCATCATAGTGTTTCCTGATCAGCCGCGGCTTATCGATGCTGATCATCGATTTTCCACTTTTAAAAGGATTTTCCCGGGAAGTGCCCAGGATGGTTCCTCCCAAAGTCAGGATGCCGGATAGCTGGTTTTCGTCTAATTGAACATATTCCTGGTTGATCAGGCCAAGAAACCCGGAAGAGATGCCGAAAACCTCCATTCCGTATTGACGGATGGCCGTTTTTCCTACTCCCCGGATGGCTGCATTGATACCGGGGCAATCGCCGCCGGCGGTTAATACTCCAATACGCATATCAGAATGTTGAAAGGCTCAAAGGTAAAGGTAAACAGAAGATCCCGGATATTATTTTTTAGTTAATTCCGGTGCAGGTACCTTCCGGTGATTGAATAAGGATTGACGATTATCTCTTCCGGGGTGCCTTTCGCGACGACTTTTCCACCCTCATCACCTGCCCCCGGACCCAGGTCGATGATGTAATCCGCCTCGCGGATCACAGCCGGGTCATGTTCGATGATGTATAGTGTATGACCCTGGTCGGCCAACTCATGAAACAGGTGCACCATGAACTGGACATCCAGCGGATGAAGCCCGGCTGTCGGCTCTTCGAAGAGGTACAGGTTGCTGCCGTTCGACCCTCGCATTAACTCGGAAGCCAGTGAGATCCGCTGGAATTCTCCGCCCGAAAGGGTATTTAGCGGTTGCCCGAGCACGAGATATCCCAGGCCGACCCGCTCCAACAGCAGGATGGATTCGGCGAGGCCCTTCACTCCGCTGAACAGCCCGTACGCTTCGGAGAAGGTCATCTTCAGCACCTCGTCAATGGTTTTACCATTCCACCGGATTTCCAGGACCTCATCGCGGTAACGTCTTCCGTTGCATGCCTCGCAGGGGAGGATCAGGTCGGACAGGAAATCCATGCTGATCCGGACCTCCCCGGACCCTTCACATGCCGGGCACTGACCTTCCCGGTTCCTGAATGAAAAATGGTTCTTGGTAAACCCGGACATCCTGGCTGCTTCGGTGGTTGCGAACAGGTTGCGGATCTTGTCAAAGATACCGGTGTACGTTGCGGGGATGCCGGTCGAAGAAGTGGAACCGGATTGCTGTTTC
>DAIRDK010000060.1:0-12832 GCA_036796175.1 Bacteroidales bacterium
CAAGAAGCAAGGCGTCAGGCTGTGTTTCTATCACAGCATCATGGACTGGCACCACCCTGATTACCTGCCGCGTCGAACCTGGGAAACGACGCGCACAACAGAAGGCGCCGACTATTCCCGCTACTTCGCCTACATGAAAGCCGAACTTAAGGAGCTTCTCACCAACTACGGCGAGATCGGTGTCCTTTGGTTCGACGGCGAATGGGAGAACACCTGGAACGAAAAGTACGGCAAAGAGATCTATGAATACTGCCGCAGCCTGCAGCCCAACCTCATCATCAACAACAGGGTGGGAGCGGGCCGCATGGATATGGAAGGCGGCACCAAAGAGGGCATGTTCGGCGGCGATTTCGGAACACCGGAGCAACAGATCCCGGCAAAGGGACTGCCCGGTACCGACTGGGAGACCTGCATGACCATGAACGACCACTGGGGCTACAACAGCCATGACAAGGATTTTAAATCAGCCAAAGAGCTGATCCGGATGCTGTGCGACATCTCATCCAAAGGCGGAAACTACCTGCTGAACATTGGACCCAAAGCCGACGGCATGTTTCCGCAGGAGAGCATCGACCGGCTGGCCGCCATAGGCACATGGACGAAGGTGAACGGGGAAGCGCTTTACGGCACCCAGGCCAGCCCCTTCTCAAACCTGAAATTCGGACGGTGTACGAGAAAGACCACCGCTGACGGAGTCACACTCTACTTCCATGTCTTCGACTGGCCCTCAAACGACACCCTCAGGATCCCAGGCCTGCTGAACGATCCCGGGAAAGCATATCTCCTGGCAGACCCGAAACGCAAACCCCTGCCGGTAGGGCGTGACGAAGATGAGCTCTTGATCACGGTCCCGAAAACCGCTCCCGACACGATCTGCACGGTGATCGCGGTTGAGATCGAAGGGAAGCTGGACTTGACCGAACCGCCGGTCTTTGTATCCGAATTCGATGTGTTTATCGACTCCCTCCGGGTTACCCTCTTCACAGACCGGAATAACGTTCAGGTCCGGTTCACCATGAATGGTTTCGAGCCGACCGATTCCTCGTTTCTTTACGTGGGACCCGTTACGATCCAGGGAACCTGTATTATGGGCGCGAGGTGTTTCAGGGACGGCAAACCGGTAAGCGGTACAGCGTGGAAGAAATTCAAACGGGTGCCGGCACTAGCTCCAAAACCTGTGACCGATCCGCAGCCCGGACTGATGTACAAATATTTTGAAGGGGCGTTCGACAGCGTCGCCAACTTTAAGAATAACACGCCTGTCAAAGAAGGTATAGCCACGAACTTCAGTTTCGCCCCGCGCAACCAGGATGAGAACTTCGCATTCACCTGGTCGGGATATATCAAGGTTCCCGACAATGCGGTCTATGAATTGTACACGGAGTCGGATGACGGCAGCAGGCTCTATATCGATGACAAACCGGTTGTCAATAATGACGGGCTCCATTCCCGAGAATCGAAAAGCGGGGTGATCGCCCTGAAAAAGGGATTTCACAAGATCCGCGTGGAGTATTTCGAACGGACCGGCTCCGATGAACTGGATGTTTATGTCAGAAGTACAAAGCTTCCGAAACAACCCATGCCAAAAGAGTGGTTATTCCATCAACCGATCGTAAAATGAGAAACACTCTATTCTGCTTTGCATTTTTATTATTTGCTGCCGTCTGCCGTCCGCAGTCTGCCGTCTGGCCCGACACCTTCTACCAGGGTTATAATCAAACCATTCATGGCGGCGGGTTTCAGTATCATTCCCCCCAGCCTGATGTGACCCGGTCGATGCTGGCCAGGTCGAAAGATTCACTGCAGTATGTTGAATGGAAGACGGAAAAGGTGCCGGAACAGATCTCTGCACCCCGGGTGAATTTCATTTGGATCTACGGGATCGATGCTGAAGTGAACGGTCACAACTTCCATCTCGACCTTAACGGGGACCATGTGATCACCTTTGCCAATCCGAAGATATCTGAAAAAAAACCGGTCAACATTGAAGGAAAGAACGGGATCACCCTGACCTTCCGGCCAACCCTGCTTGACAAATACGATGACCCGATGGGGTATGCGGTGCTCTCGGTGCCCTCTTCGTTGCTGATCGAAGGAAAGCCTCAAACGATAAGGGTTTCGGGTGAGAGTGCCGGCAGTAATGCCTGGTATATGACGTTTGAAGCGGGGGTACACGATACGGTTTATGTGGAGCAAACTCCTTGCGTGTTGCAAAGTGCAAAGGGCAAAGAGCCAAGTGCAGGGGGCAGGGAGTTTAGTGTGATATTTCATTTCGTGCATCCGGGAAATGCAGTCAGCGGGAAGGTTAGCATTGGGGAGGTCAACAAAGAGTTCGTCATAGAGCCGGGGTATACGAGAATCGAAATCTTATTACCTGCTGTTTCATCCGGAGAGAAAAAGAGCGCAACGATCACAGTCGCAGGCAGGCCTGAGCAGAAGATCGGTTTTGTATTGAAGCCGGTGCGCCCCTGGACGATCTACCTGGTGCAGCACACCCATACCGACATCGGTTACACCCGGCCGCAAACGGAGATCCTGCCCGAGCATCTTCGCTATATCGATTATGCCCTCGACTACTGCGACCAAACGGACAACTTGCCCGATGACGCCCGGTTCCGGTGGACCTGCGAGACCTCGTGGGCCGTTAGGGAATACCTGAAAACAAGGCCTCCGGAGCAGATCGCACGGCTGAAAAAGCGTGTCGCAGAAGGAAGAATAGAGGTTACGGGACTGATGCTGAACGGCTCCGATCTTGCCGATGAAGCGACGATCGCGGCTGCCTTGAAGCCCGTGAAACTGTTCCGCGACGCCGGGTTGGAGGTACAGGCAGCGATGCAGGATGACATCAACGGTGTTCCCTGGTGCCTCGTCGATTACTTCTCCGGCTGCGGCATCCGGTACCTTACCATGGCTGAAAACACGCACCGCGCACACAAACCATTCGACCGGCCCACGACCTTCTGGTGGGAATCGCCCTCGGGTAACCGGATCCTGGTCAACCGGCCGGAGCACTACATGTGGGCCAACAACCTCGGCATCCTCACCAACGAAGAGACCTTCGCAAGGAACCTGTTCGGCCATCTCAACGATATTGCCGCAAAGGGGTATCCGTTCCCGGAATACGCGATCCAGTTCAGTGGCTACCTTACCGACAACTCCCCGCCATCCACCACTGCATGCGCATTGGTGAAGGTCTGGAACGAGAAGTACGTCTCTCCGAAACTCAGGCTGGCGACCGTCAGCGAGTTCATGGAGGTGATGGAGAGGCAGCACGCAGGCGAACTGCGATCGGTGCGCGGCGCCTGGCCCGACTGGTGGATGGACGGGTTCGGATCGGCAGCACTGGAGACGGCCTATACACGGATGGCGCATACGGATTACATCGCCAACAACGCATTGCTCGCCATGGCGGTCATGAAAGGAAAAGCCATACCGGCGGCGATCCGGGAACTTCAGGACAACATAACGGACGATCTGGCCTTCTATGACGAACACACCTTCGGGGCGGCCGAATCGATCTCCGACCCCTATGTCGAAAACAGTGTTGTCCAATGGGGAGAAAAAAGCAGTTATGCCTGGGAAGCCGTGAAAAGGAACCGAATCCTTCGCGAGCAGGCGATGGGACTGATCCAGGGCGGTCTTCCGAAATTCGAAGTGCCTTCCATTACGGTGTTCAATACCCTTAGCTGGCCAAGGTCAGGACTGGTCACGGTCTTCATCGACCACGAGATCATCCCCAAAGACCGTGCGTTCAGGATCGTTGACGAAAACGGCCATGCACTGCCCGTGCAGGCCGCAGGTGCGCGGGAAGACGGAACGTACTGGGCGATCTGGGTGAATGAGGTGCCGTCGTTTGGGTATAAAAGCTACCGGATCTTTAAGGGGACTGAGGTAAGGCAGGGGGCAGGGGGGAAAGGGCAAGGCGCATGGGGCGAAGGGCAAAGAGCAGGGGGCATGGAGAATGAGTATTACAAGATTATAGTTGATCCTGTAAAGGGAGGGATCACGGGGATTTATGACAAACAGCTTAACGTGGAACTTCTCAACGGCTCAACGAAATATTCTGCCGGCGAATTCATTTACGAACGTCTGGGGAAGAACAGGCACCAGCTGGAGCTGCTGCGGCTTGAGGAGTTCACGAGGGAGGTATGGAAAGATCTTACAGTAAGCAAGGTCACCGAAGGGCCTGTCTGGAGCGAACTGACCCTTACCGGGCAGGTGCCGGAGTGTGTTCACGGCGATGGGATCAAACTGCAGTTGCGGCTTTACAACACCACGAAGAAGATCGAATTCTGCTATTCAATGGAGAAAAAGCAGGTGACTGATCCGGAGGCCGTCTATATCGTATTCCCATTTTCTCTTGACAGCGGCGTATTTCATTGCGAAGTGGCCGGAGGTCCGATGATCCCGGGAAAAGAGCAATTGGAGGGCTCTTCCTCCGACTGGCTGGGGATCCAGAATTTCGTGGCGCTGCGAAACAGCAAAACGCAGATTATTATGACGAGTCCCGAGATCCCGCTGGTTCAGCTGGGCGAAATCAACCTGGGCAAGTTCGCGAGGGTTGCATACCCGGACTCTCCGACCGTGTACTCGTGGGTTTTGAACAATTACTGGACAACCAATTTCCGTGCCTATCAGGAAGGGGAGCTGAAATGGAGCTATGGAATCACCTCCGATGCATCGCTTTCCGATTCCAGCGCAGCGATGTTCGGTTGGAATGAACGGATCCCGTTGCTGGCGAGAGTGTTTCCTGCTGTTCCCCACCCGGCCGGCCAGGCAGAATCCTCCTTCCTGGGAACAGTCTTTCAGGGTTTGTTACTGGTCAACGCTGTCCCGGGTGACGAGGAGGGTTCAGTGATCCTGCAACTCCGTGAAACCGGCGGAAGGGAGATCACCCTTCAGACCGGTGACCTGCTGCGTTCATCAGGGGCAAAAGAGATCCGGGAGGTGAACGTACTTGGGGAAACCATTCACGGGATAACAGAGGATGTCATAATAAAACCCCGGTCAACCCTGTTTTTATTACTGGATTATTAACGACCTTTGATTCCATGAGAAAGATGATATGGCTTTTCTGTCTAACGGCATTTATAGCTGTTTCGGCAGGCTGCGCAAAAGACGATCCTTCCCCGTCGGATCCCGGATACCTGAACAACATCCTGCTATCCGGAACCTGGAGGGTGACTTATCTGAAAAAAACGGATGAGGACAAAACCGGATATTTTGCCGGTTATCATTTTACATTCACAGATACAGGCGTTGTGGTCGCCAAGAATGGCACAAATACTTACCCGGGTGTTTGGTCGGTGCTGAAGGAGAATGATGACATCAAGCTGGTGATCTCCTTTGCATCACCCACCGCGTTTACTGAACTGAATGATGACTGGATCGCCTTTGAGATCCTGGCGTCAAAGGTCAGCCTGGTGGATCCGAGCGGAAGTGGCTCGACTGACGATTACCTGACCCTGGAACAGGATTGACAGAAAGCGGCAACAAGTCTTAAAACCTGAAATCATGCGCATTCGAAAGTTCTCCAAATCCCTGTGGCTCGCGGCAACAGGGATCACGCTGATCGCGATCCAGGGTTGCGACGTAGTGCAGCAGGCTCAGCAAGCTGTTAATCTGACCAACTGTGATTTCCGGATCCGCTCGGTACAGAACATCACCGTTGCAGGAGTAAATGTTCAGAATTACAAAAGCGTGAACGATCTGAATGTGGCAGACCTGGCTAAAATTACCAAGGCATCGCTGCAGAACACGTTCCCGCTTTCACTTCAGCTCAACCTGGAGGGCCGGAATCCGAATACCAGCCCGGCCGGCCTCAACCGGATCGATTACATCCTGCTCATCGACAATATCCAGATGACCACAGGCAGCCTGGCCCAGTCGTTCACCATTCCGCCAAACAACGGGACGACGCTCATCCCGCTTCAGTTCACCGTGGACCTGAAACAGGTCTTGCAGGGAAAATCCCTCGACGCGATCATCAATTTCGGCTTCAACCTCGCAGGGGTTGGAAACAAGCCGACCAGAATCTCCATCAAGCTTAAACCCACGATCATGATCGGGCCGACCCAACTGCAATATCCGGGGTATATCACGGTCGGGACGGAATTCGGTTCTTGAGTTTATCGCAAAGATCATTCTGATTCTGTTTTTGGCGATCGCGAGAGGATCACTAGTCCTGCAGTTGCCGCCAGCACCGAGCCCGCAATGATCGCCAGTTTGGACAGGTTGGCATCGTTCGGGTGTTCAAAAGAAAGGGACGAAATGAAGATTGACATCGTAAACCCGATGCCAGCCGTGAAACCCATTCCCAGTATGTGCTTAAATGTAAATCCTGACGGTCCTTCCGAGATGTTCAGCCACCTGGGCAAATAGGAGAACAGCAGGATCCCGGCAGGCTTCCCCAGAAACAGACCCAGTATGATACCCAGGCTCAGAGGAGAAAAGATCTGGTTGCCCAGGTCGAAAGAGAGCGGGATTGCGGTATTGGCCAGCGCAAACAACGGGAGGATCATATAGTTCACCGGCCTGGTCAGCCCATGTTCAAGGTCCTCCGCACTGGAAGAAGGAATTGCGAATGCGGTCAGCACGCCGGCAATCGTGGGATGAACGCACGATTTCAGAATAAAGTACCAGAGCAGCAATCCGGGCACCAGGCAAAAGGCCAGATGTTTCATTCCAAACCGGTTAAATGCCAACATGATGATGAATATGATCGCGCCGGCCAGCAACATGATGAGGTGAATGGCCGACGTGTAAAAGATGGCAATGATGAGGATCGCCCCGAGATCGTCGATGATCGCCAGCGCGGTGAGAAACACCTTCAGGGCAAACGGTACGCGTTTACCCAGGAGGGACAGGATCCCAAGGGAGAAGGCAATGTCGGTGGCAGTCGGAATAGCCCATCCCTGGAGGGTTTCCGGTGAACCCACGTGAAGCACTGCATAAATGGCAGCCGGGAACAGGATCCCTCCGAGTGCTGCGAATGCAGGCAGGATAGCCTGCCTGACGGTAGCCAGTTCGCCCCCGGTCATCTCCCGCTTGATCTCCAGCCCCACGAGGAGGAAAAAGATCACCATCAGGCCGTCGTTGATCCAGTGCAGGATGGATTTGTGCAGGAACGAAAACCCGATCTCCGTATCCCACAGACCCAGCCAGGTCCCGGCACGTTCACCGTTGCTCAGCAGCAAGGAAAGTACCGTCGCTGCGATCAGCATGACCCCCGTCAGCTTGCCCTGCCGGGCGAGCTCGCGGATCGGATCAAGGAATAGTTTATTTAGGGTCATGTGTTAGAGATCAGGTGACCAAGGGACCAAGGGACCGATGGACACGGATGAAACCAAGGTACTGATTTGTTTTGGCTGTAAATGTCTTACTTTTTTAAAAATATCCAAAATGTTGCATTACCTTTTGCCCTTTTCCCGGATTAAGGGGAAACTATGCCATGAATACACACAGAGATTTGATTGTTTGGAAAGAGAGCATGTTGCTCGTTTCTTTGCTCTATCAGTGCATAGAGTCTTTTCCGAAAGAAGAGTTATACGGAATTTCAAGCCAGATTCGCCGAGCGGCAGTTTCAGTTCCGGCGAATATAAGCGAGGGCGCTGCAAGACAACATCCCAGGGAGTATCTTCAGTTCCTCAGAATCTCTCTGGGGAGTCTATCCGAGCTGGAAACCCTGTTGCTGATCGCAAAAGATCTGAATTACCTGGATGCTGACTGCCATGAGGAGATCCAGAAAAAGATCAAAAGAATTATGATCATGCTTTCCGCCTTGATCAGATCTCTGAACCAGAAACTCCTTAAATCATGAAGGTAGAGTTTCGCTTGTCCCCTGGCTCCCTGATCCCTTGGTCCCTTGGTCACTTCTCAACAATCCACGCACGTAAAATATAGTCCAGCCCATCAAACTTCTTCCGCCAGAACGAATTCCCCTCCACCATGGCAGAGTCCTGGTAATTGGCCGGCTCAAAACCATATTCGCCATAGAACTGCTCTACGGTCTCAAATCCGCTGATGATCTTTGCCACGGGAGGAAAGCCGCGCAGTCCGTTGAAGTCGACGGTGTCGAGTTTGGGGTTGTCTTTCATGTTGATGAAGAGCTGAGAAGTCCGGCTGTTGGCCCCGTCGCGGGCATAGGCGATCGTGCCTTTCAGGTTCTGAGCCTGCACCGGTTCGTCCGGAATCCGGTACCGGTCCCAGAAATAGTTCACGTCGCGGTTATCGCCAATCCCGAACTGGACCACGTAATTTTTCTGTACCCTGAACAGGCAATTGTGATCGAAGAACCCTGTTTTGATCAACTGGTAAAGACGGTCGGCTCCCAGCGGCGACCAGTTTCGGTATACCTCGATGGTGAAGTCGCCTTTTGTCGTGGTAAAGACGGCCTGAAAGACATCCGGGGCCTTTTGTGACAACATCGTCGTATCGGGTACCTGGGCCTTCCCAAAGGCCACAACCCCAATCATTAAAAGGGTTAAAAACTGTTTCATAGTTTTGTCTCTCGCTGATTTTCGCAGATCTTATCGCAAATTACGCAGAAGTTGGTTATGGCCCTCATCCTGTTGCCTCATTACCTTAGTGCCTTAATGCCCACTATACCACCTGACCATCGGCCTGGCTTTCGAGGTACGGTCAACGACTTCAAACCCGGCTTCGAGGTATGTCTTCAACAGCCCGGTCCAGGCAAAGGCATCAGGTAACCGGCCTTTCGCCGGATTAACCGGATAAGCTTCAATGACCTGGATGTTGTTCCGGGTTGCATAAGCGATTGCTGCTTTGATCATTTCGAGAGATACTCCCCGGTTCCTGAACTTTTTATCGACAAAAAGACAGGAAATGGACCATACCGGGAGATCGTCGATCCGTTTATGCACCCTCGACTTTTCAAACCTTACCAGGTCTTCCCTGGGCGCCAGGGCGCACCACCCGGCCGGCTGTCCGTTGATGAACCCGATCAGTCCTATCGGCTTGCCTGCCCTGACCAGCTTTTTCATGGCCTGCTTATGGGTTTTCGCCTGCTGTCCGGCTACAAACTCCTTGCGATGCATCCGGTAAGCCATGCACCAGCAACCGCCGCAGGCGCCCCGTTCGCCAAACAGGGTTTCGAAGGCTTTCCAGTTGGATAGGGAGAGGGGTTCGGTGTTCATGAGGTCCTTTGTGGTTAAACTAAATCTTCATTCTTATGGAGAATCTTTGCAATGATATCGGAAAATCGTTTGCAATGCGATCCGTTCCAATAAAAGTGTTTACACTCTTTGCAACGTGAAAAGATGGTCCCTGGCAAAAAATGATAACCCTGCAACCGACCCATTGCTTCGGCTTCGGCAATGGCTTCAAGTTCCCCATTGCACTGAGGACACCTCCGGAACAGGTTTATTGACTGTTTAAGGTCCAGGCGCCTGATCACTTCTGACATCTGTTCCGCGGGATCCATGCTCCGGATCCAGTATCCCCGCTCCACATCTTTCCTCATCAACAATTTTCTGTCGCGCGTGAGAATGCAGCGTTTTTGGGCAACGGATATAGCCGCCAGCTCCTCATCGGCGTAAGCATTGTCATAAAGCGTGTCAAATCCGGCCATCCTCATGTACCTGGCCAGTTTGCCCAGGTGTACGTCCAGGATGAACCTCGGCTCCCGCAATGGTTTCAGGCGCGATGCATTCACGGTGGTGATATCGAAGGATTCAAAGACCGGGTAAACCGAGACCTGGTCACCATGATGGACCTTCTCAGAAAAAGAGACAGGGTTCCCGTTTACAAGGATCAGGTCGACCTCGGTATGAGGAACCCCTTCCCCCTCGATAAGACTCTTTACAGAAGGATTATCACCGAATGCCACTGGAAAGGAGACTTTTCTTTTCTCCCGGGGTAACAGGTCATTCAGCTCTTCATAAAACCGAAAATATACAGTCTTCACCACATGGTCACCTGGTCATTTTGTCCCTCTCTGCATTGGCCGGGGAAGTTCAGGTAAACATTGATCCCGGTCATAAAACTGATGTTAAGATAGAAATTGAAAATATCCCACAAATATACTTATAATCATTCTAAATTATCTTTGTCGCCTTGTCACTTTGTCACTCGGTCACTATAGTTAAAATAATTAAGTCTGAATTAGGTAAATTTCCTAAATTTGCACACCTAATTTTTGACTTATGTTCTTCGATTCAGATAAATTTCAGGGTGAAGGACTTACATACGACGATGTGCTGCTCGTACCCGCTTATTCCGAAGTCCTTCCCAGGGAGGTGGATACATCCGGTGCCTTCTCCCGGAGCATTCGCCTGAATATTCCCATCGTTTCTGCAGCCATGGACACGGTCACTGAGGCTCACATGGCGATTGCCATGGCCCAGGAAGGAGGTCTCGGCGTGCTTCACAAAAATATGTCGATCGAGGCCCAGGCGTTGGAAGTAAGGAAAGTAAAACGGGCCGAGAACGGCATGATCGTGGATCCGGTCACCCTGCGGGAAAACGCGCTTGTCATCGACGCACTCAGCATAATGAAAGAGTATGGGATCGGAGGGATCCCGGTCATTAATGACGACAATGTCCTCGTTGGGATCGTCACGAACCGGGATCTCCGCTTCGAACGTGACCTTTCACGACCGGTAACCGAGGTGATGACCAGCCATGTGATCACCACGACGGAATTCACGGACTTCGCCAAAGCGGAGGAGATCCTTCAGAAGTATAAGATCGAGAAATTGCCGGTGGTGGACAAAAGCAACAAGCTGGTCGGCCTGATTACCTACAAGGACATCATCAAGATCAAAGCCCGTCCCAATGCCTGCAAGGACAGCCTGGGAAGACTCCGGGTGGCCGCTGCTGTCAGCAATTCCATTGACACCATGGACAGGGTCGAAGCCCTCGTCAGGGAGAATGTGGATGCCATCGTCATCGATACAGCCCATGGCCACACCAAAGGGGTGATGAATGCGGCTAAACAGATCAGGAAGGCATTCCCGGGTATCGATCTGGTAGTCGGCAACATCGGTACTGCAGAGGCAGCCAAGGACCTGGCCAAGCTCGGGGTCGACGGGATCAAGGTGGGAATCGGGCCCGGCTCCATTTGCACGACACGGATCATCGCGGGGATTGGCATTCCGCAGCTCACTGCCGTATATGAAGTTGCCAAGGCGTTGAAAGGCAGTGACATACCTGTAATTGCAGACGGAGGTATCCGCTATACCGGCGATATCGTCAAAGCCCTGGCCGCCGGTGCTCATTCCATCATGGCCGGCTCACTCTTTGCAGGGGTTGACGAATCCCCGGGTGAAACGATCATCTTTGAAGGTCGGAAATACAAAACTTACCGGGGCATGGGTTCCATCGAAGCCATGCAGCAGGGATCCAAGGATCGTTATTTTCAGGATATGGAAGACGACATCAAGAAACTGGTCCCTGAAGGCATCGTTGGCCGGGTTCCCTACAAAGGCTCCTTGTCGGAAGTGATCTATCAGATGGTTGGAGGACTCCGGTCCGGGATGGGTTACACAGGGTCCAGGAATATCCCTGAACTTCAGAAAGCAAAATTCATTAAGATCACCGCTGCCGGAGTTGCTGAAAGCCACCCCCACGATGTAACCATCACCCGGGAGGCGCCAAATTACAGCAGGTAAAATTTTTTCATCTATCTACCGTTTATTCAGACTCAAGATATCCGTAAACCCCTTTCAACTGATTGCAAAATGAAACACGTGAAATGTTTATTCCTGTTGGCGATTGCGCTGGGATTATTTCAGTCTGCCTTTGCCCAGGCCCAGAATGATGAGGTTCTTATGACCGTTGCCGGGAAAAAGGTCACTGTTGGAGAGTTCATGACCATCTACCAGAAGAACAATGTGAAGAATGAGCCCGTTGATAAAAAATCGCTGAACGACTACCTGGATCTCTTTATCAACTTCAAACTTAAAGTCAGGGAAGCGGAAGACCTGGGACTGGATACCCTGACCTCGTTCCAGACCGAACTGGCAGGATACCGTGATCAGCTCGCCAAACCGTATTTTACCGATGAAGCCACGATCGACCGGCTGGTTAAAGAGGCGTACGACAGGTCCCTTACGGATATCAGGGCCAGCCATATCTTCGTCCGGGTCAAGGCAGACGCCCTCCCTGAGGATACCTTAAAGGCATTTGAAAAGATCACCAGCCTCCGCGAAAGGCTGATGAAAGGAGAAGATTTCGGACAACTGGCCGTCGCCGAATCGGAAGATCCTTCAGCCCGCGACCGGGAAGCTACGCCCCAGCAGCCCGCAATGAAAGGGAATCACGGCGACCTGGGCTACTTTACGGTCTTTGACATGGTTTATTCTTTTGAAACAGGGGCTTATACCACAGCCGTGGGCATGGTGTCCAAGCCCGTCCGCTCCGAATACGGGTATCACCTTATAAAAGTGACCGGGAAATACCCGGCCATGCGGAAAGTCACTGTCGCCCACCTGTACCTGACCATTCCAAAGAATTCAACCGCCGCCGATTCGACACGGATTCATGCCCGGATCGACAGCCTTTACCAGGTACTCCGCAACGGCGGCAACTGGGACGAACTGGTGAAAAAGTATTCCGACGACAAAGGCTCATCGCCGAAAGGGGGAGTCCTTCCGAAATTTGGCGTGAACCGGATGGTTCCCGAGTTCATTGACGCGATCTATAAGATGAAACAGCCGGGCGATATCTCCGAACCGATCCTGACCTCGTACGGATGGCATATTGTGAAACTCGTCGAACGGGATGAACCTAAATCGTTTGATGAGGAAAAATCCGATCTGAAACAAAAAGTGCTCAAGGATGGCCGCTCGCAGCTGAGCCGGGATGTCGTACT
>DAIRDK010000061.1:0-12586 GCA_036796175.1 Bacteroidales bacterium
AATCGCTGCTGCAGTCGATCCGGATGGGCAAGATCAAGGGATTCCAGGTCAAGGACCGCAAGGGCGGGAAGCGGATCATCATCGATATCGACGATGAGGCGCCGGTTGTCATTATGGCTCCTTACCGGCATCACGGATCAGGACATGGGTACGGACAGAAGAAGGTCGTTATCAAACGTGACCTGAAGGATCTGGATATACCGCCCCCTCCGCCACCGCCTCCACCAGCAGAGCCTCCGAAGGAGACCCCCAAACCAAATAAAGGCTGATAGTTAGTAGTGTTTAGTTAGTAGTAGGTTTCTGACCATGGGCCGTCTGAACTAGACGGTCCTTTTTTTTCAAAAAATCGATATTCTTCTTATATTGTACGCATTAAAATACATTGTATGCGTACACTCGATTTGTTTTGTTGTGTGCTCGCCGTGTTAGCAACGTTCTTTACAAATGCACAGGGCGTAGCCATTGGTCCCGCCGGAAGCCAGCCGGATGCTTCCGCAGTGCTGGATATCCAGTCCACCTCAAAAGGATTGCTCCTGCCGCGTCTCACCACCGAACAGCAGCAGAGTATTGTCGATCCTGCAACGGGATTGCTGGTTCTGAACACCGATTCCCTCGAATTGTATCTGTTCAACGGTACGGTATGGACATGTATTGGCCAGAAAACGAAGACACTGAGTCATTGCGGAAGGTCGGTCAGTTACGATGGCAAGACCTATACAACGGTTCAGATCGGAACGCAGTGCTGGATGAAGCAGAACCTGAATGCCGGAACGCGAATCAACGGAAATGTGACGCAATCCGACAACAGCATCATCGAAAAGCATTGTTTTAACAACACCGAGGACAGCTGCACCGAATACGGCGGCTTGTATCAATGGAATGAGATGATGCAATACATCATGGACCCGGGAACCCAGGGGATATGCCCGACAGGGTATCATATTCCCACAACCGATGAATGGCTGACCCTGGCGAACTATCTCGGGGGTGGAAGCGTTGCCGGAGGAGAAATAAAAGAAACGGGATACCGGCATTGGAAATCGCCCAATACGGGAGCGACCAACTCAAGCGGTTTCACTGCTGTTGGCGGAGGAACTTATCGTCCTTACCCTTATGACTACTTTTACCTCCTCCGGGAAGCAGGCATTTACTGGACCTCGTCACTTGCGACGTTTGGCAATGTCTGGAGGGAAGACCTGAATTATTCGGTTGCTGGAATTTCTCCTTATTCCTGCGAGAAGGAACACAGCTTTTCGGTCAGGTGCCTCAGGGATTAAACAGAGGAAGCCGTCCCATCGGGACGGCTTCCGGTTCATCAAGATGTAGTAGTATTAGTATCTCTTGCGAGGAGTGTAGTGTGTGTGTAGTAACTCGTGGGATTTGTGCCCCAGCGGTTTCCCGAGGAAATCCTTATAGATCTGTTTGACATCCGGATTTTCGTGGGATTTGCGGACGGTCATTCCCATGTCTTCCTGGTAGATGGCCTCTTTCCTCTTGGTCCGGATATCGCGGTTGGTCGGTATCGGCTGACCTCCGCCGCCGAGGCATCCGCCCGGGCAGGCCATGATCTCGATGAAATGGTAGTTGGCTTTACCGTCTTTTACATTCTGCATGACCTGTTTCGCATAGGCCAGGCCGTTGGCTACGACCGTTTTGACCTCCACGCCTTCCAGGAACTTGTATTCCGGGAGGGTCTTGGTGATCTTGACCGAAGCTTCGCGCACTTCGCCTTCCGTTCCGCGGACCGGGGTGATGTTGAGCCCTTCGAACGGGATCTCGCGGCCGGTCACGACTTCGTAAACCGTACGCAGAGCGGCTTCCATGACACCGCCGGTAGTTCCGAAGATGACGGCGGCACCGGTAGATTCGCCCATCACACTGTCGAAGTGTTCATCGGGCAACGATCCGAAATCGAGTCCGGCCTGTTTGATCATAATGGCCAGTTCGCGGGTCGTCAGCACAAAGTCAACATCCTTATAGCCGCTGGAGCGCATTTCGGGGCGGTTGGCTTCGAATTTCTTCGCGGTGCAAGGCATGATCGATACGGAGATGATGTTCTTCGGGTCAAGGTTGCGCTTGTGTGCATAATAGGTCTTCGTCAAGGCTCCGAACATCTGCTGCGGTGATTTGCAGGTGGAGAGGTTGGGAAGCATTTCGGGGAAAGTGTGTTCGATGAACTTGATCCAGCCGGGAGAGCAGGAGGTTGCCATCGGGAGGACCACTTTCGGGTCCTTGTCCACCAGTGCCTTCTTCAGGCGGGACAAGAGTTCGTGTCCTTCTTCAATGATCGTGAGGTCGGCTGTGAAGTCGGTATCGAGCACTGAGTCGAATCCAAGGCGTTTCAATGCAGCTACCATTTTTCCGGTCACAATTCGTCCCGGCGGCAATCCGAGGGCTTCGCCCAGGGCGATGCGGACGGCGGGAGCGGTCTGAACGACCACATGGGTATTGGGGTTGTAGATGGCATCCCACACCTGGTCGACATAGTTCTTCTCGATGAGTGCACCGGTCGGACAGCGGTTCACACACTGTCCGCAGTTGGTACAGACCACTTCCAGCATAGGATGTTCAAAGAAAGTGGAGATCTTCATCTTGTCGCCCTTGTACGCCACGCCGAGGGCGCTCACATTCTGGAGTTCCTCGCATGTGCGAACACAGCGCTGGCAGCGGATGCAGCGGCTGTCGTCCTTGACGATGGCCGGATTGAACATGTCGATCGAATATTTCTTCTCCGGAACGAGGTCGAGAAAGAGATGATCGCCGGTGAGCATCTGGGAAGCCATGGACTGGAGCTCGCAGTTGCCGTTCTTGTAACATTTGGTGCAGTCGGCGTTGTGTTCGCTCAGCAGGAGCTCGACGATGTGCTTGCGGGCAAGGCGCACCTTCATGCTGTTGGTGTGGATCACCATGCCTTCCGAAACAGGTGTTGCGCAGGAGGCGGGCAGGGTGCGGACTTTTTCCTGTTCAACGACGCAGACCCTGCAGTTGCCGGCAACGCAGAGGTCCTCGTGGTAACAGAGGGTAGGGATGTTGATGCTGAGCTTGCGGGCGGCTTCCAGGATGGTGGTGCCTTCATCCACCGAGATCGGATTGCCGTCGATGATCAGACTGATTTGCTTGGTCATATTTTTGTTCTGCTTTTTCACGTGAATACTGGATTAATAGATCATCTCCTCTTTGAAGTTCGTGACGATAGACGAGAAACTGTTGGCCACTGATTGACCCAGCCCGCATTTCGCGGTGATCTTCATGCTTTCGCTGAGTTTCATAAGCTGGTCGAGGTATCCTGCGCTGTTGGTTCCTTTTTTCACGGCTTCGATCCCTTTGCGGAGCTGCTGGCATCCGACGCGGCAGGGGGTGCATTGCCCGCAGGATTCTTCCTCGAAAAATTCAAGGTAGTTCCGCAGGACGTTATACATGGAGCGCGAGCTGTTGAAGAGCATCATGGAGCCACCGGTAGGAACGCCTTCGAAACCGATGATGGTTTCGCTGAATTTTTTGCGGGGGACGCAGAACCCTGAGGCGCCTCCGACCTGGACCGCCTTGGTGTCGCCGTCGCCGAATTCTTCAACAAAACGGTCGAGGAACATCCCGAGTTCCAGTTCGTAGATGCCCGGGATGGGCGTGTCACCCGAAACCGAGAATACTTTTGATCCGCGCGAGTCTTTCGTACCCAGTTGTTTGAACTGGATCGGTCCCAGCCGCATGATCATGACGACGTTCACGAATGTTTCGACGTTATTGATCACGGTGGGTTTTTTCATGAACCCGGATGTGGTCGGATAGGGAGGTTTGTTGCGGGGTTCGCCGCGGCCGCCTTCCATGGATTCGAACAGAGCGCTTTCTTCACCGCAGATGTACGCCCCGCTTCCAAGGCGGATCTCGATGGTGAAATCAAAGTCCAGTTTTTTCACGTGCTGGTGAAACGTTTCCAGTTCCTTAAGCAAGTCGGGGAGGAGGAAGCGGTATTCGCCTCTCAGGTAAATAAATCCTTTGTTTGCGCCGATCACCTTCCCGCAAATGGCCATACCCGAGAAGACTTTCCGGGGCACCCGGCTCAGGATCTCACGGTCTTTGAAGGTTCCCGGTTCGCCCTCATCCGCGTTGCAGACCACGAATTTTTCGTCACCCGGCGCTTCTGCCGTGAACTTCCATTTCATGGCCGTCGGGAAACCGGCTCCGCCACGGCCTTTCAGGCCGGATTCCAGCAGGTCGTTGATGATCTCTTCATTGGGGCGCTTCAGGGTCTCGGCAAGCACTTTATATTTTTCATTCGAGTATTCTCCGAAGATGAGATCCACTCTTTTTAATGTAGCTTCTGACATGGTTTGATCTCCTTTCTGGTTACTTGTTCATGTATTGGCTGATAATCTCGTGGATCTTCTCCGAGGTAAGCCCCGAAAATGGCTTTTCATTGATCAGCATGGCAGGTCCCTCATGGCACCAGCCGAGGCAGTTGGTTTCAAGGAGCGTGAATTTCTTATTCGGGGTGGTTTCCCCCACCTTGATCTTCAGCATATCCTCCAGGGTCTGAATGATCTGTTTCTTTCCATGCATATCGCAGGTGATGGTCTTGCACACGCGGATCACATATTCTCCTCTCGGCTGGGTATCGAGGAAGGCGTAAAAGGTGGCCGTTCCGTACACCTGGGCTGCCGAAAGGTCGAGCTCTTTGGCGATCTCCGTCATGGCAAGGTCTGAGATGTAATGCTCTTGTTCAATAACTCCCTGAAGGATAGGAAGCAAACTTTCCCGTGTTCTTCCATACTTGTCTGCCAGGGCGACAATCAATTCTTTTATTTCATCCATTTTGACCTCGTTTTGTGGTTTCTGTTAAGGGTTTTTCAGACGACTTGTGAATAAAATAACAATTCAACCGCAAAGGTAAAAATTTCTTTTGTGAAAAAATTAACACACTAGGTTTATTTTTCACAAATTCTTAATTTAGTGTGAGTCTAAAGAAAATGAAAAAAATACTCTGATTTAAATCATTTGTGAATTCGCTAACATTTGATTACATTCGTCGGGTTATAAAAAAGTGAAAATGAGTTTATTCTCTGACTATCCCAGGATATTGCGCCTGTTCCTGGTCCTGGTTGCGATCCATTCCATCCTGGTGGGCATCTGCCTGATCGTTTCCCCGGTGAGTTTTATTGAGTATCTTGGGTTTCCGATGAAAGAAAAGTTCTATGCGGTTCAGGGCGGGGTGTTCCACCTGGTGGTCAGCGTGGCCTACCTTATGGCGGCAAAGGATATCAAAGCAGGGAAGAACCTGGTGGAATTTTCATTTATCGCCAAATTCATGGCCACGGTTTTTCTGTTCACGTATTATTTCGCTGTCAATCCAATCTTCCTCGTGCTTTTTTCGGGCCTTGGCGATCTCATCATGGGCTTGATCATCTACCGGCTGTACTGGCTGGTGTGGAAGAGAGAATCTCAACCTGTGCAGTGACATGGAAAAGAAGATGCCATCGATTGTCATCACTGGAGCTTCCGGGTTTGTCGGAAGGTATTTTCTGGATACGGTGAAGGACCGGTTCCGAGTATATGCCATCGCCCGCCGGTCGGCCACCGAAGCCGGAATTCCCGGACACCAGAACGTGCAGTGGATCCAATGGGATATCGGGAACCGTATTCCGATGCAGGAGGTGATCCAGACCATCCAGTCCCAGGGCGGCGCGGATTTCATCCTGCACCTGGCTGCCTTCTATGATTTCGATTATACCGATAATTCAGCTTATCAAAGCACCAATATTAACGGCACACGCAATGTCATCGAACTGGCCAGCCAATTGCACGTCAAGCGGTTCATCTTTGCCAGTTCCCTGGCTGCCTGCAACTTCCCGCCCAAAGGGGGGAAGATTGACGAAAAAACACCACCCGACGCGGATTTCATGTATGCGAAGACGAAAAAGATCGGGGAGGAGGAGCTCAGGATCAACTCCAGGGAGTTCCCGGTATCGGTGGTGCGGTTCGCTGCGGTCTTCAGTGACTGGTGTGAGTATCCGCCGGTTTACAAATTTTTAAAAACATGGTTGTCAAAAGGTTACGATAGCCGGATCCTGGGCGGGAAAGGTGAATCCGCGGTTTCATATATCCATATCGCAGACCTGTCCAAGCTCCTGCTTACAATCATCAACAGGAGCCATTTGCTGCCAACCTATGATATTTATGCCGCCAGCCCGGACGGATGCACCTCACACAAGGAACTGTTTGAGATCGCAACCCGCGATTACCTGGGAACCCCGGTCAAGCCGATCCATATCCCCAGGCTCATTGCCATTCCGGGCATCCTCTTCAGGAACCTCATCGGCAAGCTCGGAATAACCGAGATGCCCTTCGAGCGATTATGGATGCTGAAATACCTGGACCTGAAGCTTTTTGTAGATGCCTCTTATACGCGGAAAGTCCTTGAATGGGAGCCGTCCCCGCGATACCACATCACGCGCCGGCTTCTATTCATGCTGGCCAGGATGAAAAGCAGCCCGCTGGAGTGGCACACCCGCAATGAAGCCGCCCTGGAACATATCTCCTACAGGACCAATCTGCTCATTTATGAATACATGATGGCAGAGAAGGAGAAACTGCTGACGGCGATTTCCCATCATATCCTGTCTCTCGAGAATATTAAGAAATTCGGACACTACCAGGCCATGGACATCCAGGAGTTCCGGGTGATCCTGAGCACGGTGTTTCATCTGCTGGCCTCTTCCATCCACAGTGGTGACCGGAGTCTGATGATCATCTACATGGATGACATCTCGAAGCCTCGTTTTGCGGAAGGATTTACTTCCTCGGAGATCTGCGAGCTGCTGAACGTGCTGAGCCGTACCATCACGGATTACCTGCTGAACATTAAGGACTTCAAATTCTCCAAGCAGGATATTTACGACTATGTGGGCCTCACGGTGCAGATGGCGCAGGACGAAATTGAAGAACGGTTTGAGGGGTTTGTGGTCAAGAAAAGGGAAGAGGTCAATATCCGGAAAGTACACCTGAAGATCGACGGCATCGATGTGAACGTCGCCCAGGGAACCTCCGTTTTGGATGCGGCGCGAAGCCTGAATATTCATATCCCTACGCTGTGTTACCACAAAGACTTGCGGATCGCTGGGAATTGCCGGGTGTGTGTGGTGGAGAGCAAGGATTCGAAGCAGCTGATCGCTTCCTGCGCGACGCCGGCGGAGGACGGCATGGAGATCCTGACCAACAGCCTGCGGGTCAGAAGCGCCCGAAAGACGATGATCGACCTTTTATTGAGTGAACACAATGCCGATTGTACGAACTGTTACAAGAACGGCAAGTGCGAGCTGCAGGCCCTGGCATCGGAATTCAAGATCATCAGTCCGACCTATATTGACCTGGTTCCTGACCGTCATGCCATGATCGATCAGCTTTCGCCAGCCATCGTCAAAGATGACAGCAAATGTATCAGGTGCCAGCGCTGCGTGCGGACCTGCGAGGAACTCCAGGGGGTCAGTGCCGTGGACGTGGCCTATAAAGGTTCTAACATGAAGATCTCCACGTTCCTCGGGAAATCCCTGTATAACGTGATCTGCACCAATTGCGGGCAGTGTATCGACCGGTGTCCGACAGGGGCCCTTACCGAGAAGAACTTCATTGAGGAGGTGTGGAATGCGATCTGGGACAAGGAAAAGTATGTTGTAGTGCAAACAGCCCCTTCCGTAAGGATATCCCTGGGCGAGGACCTGGGGATAGAGCCCGGCAAACGGGTGACGGGCAGGCTTGTTTCCTCACTGCGCCGGTTGGGTTTTGACGCCGTGCTCGATACGGCATTCTCAGCCGATATTACCGTTATGGAAGAAAGTGCGGAATTGCTGTCAAGGCTGCGAAGGACTTACGAGAACCCGGGATCTGACGGGATCCTGCCCATGTTCACCTCCTGTTCGCCGGCCTGGATCAAGTTCATCGAACACATGTACCCCGATTACCTCGATCATCTCTCTTCCTGCAAATCTCCCCAGCAGATGTTCGGCGTCCTGGCCAAGACGTATTATGCCAGGAAAATGGGACTGGATCCGGAAAAAGTGGTGACCGTATCGGTGATGCCTTGCACGGCGAAAAAGTTCGAGGCAGACCGGCCGGAAATGCGATCCTCGGGATTTAAAGACGTGGATTATGTCCTGACCACCCGCGAACTGGCGATCATGATCATCCAGGCCGGGCTGGATTTCAGCAACCTGCCTAACGACAACTATGACAGCATCATGGGCAAGGCCAGCGGGGCCGGGGTGATCTTCGGCGCGACCGGCGGAGTGATGGAAGCGACGCTGAGAACCGCCTACGTAAGCCTCACAGGCCGCGACGTTCCGTTCGAGCATCTGAATGTCATCCCGGTCAGGGGTTTTGAAGGGATACGTGAGACCACTCTGCACCTCACCCAACTGCTTCCTGAATGGTCATTCCTGGAAGGCAAGGACCTGAAAGTGGCCGTAGCTCATGGCCTGGCCAATGCCCGGACCATCATGAACTGGCTAAAGGACGGGAAGGCAGATTACCACCTGGTGGAGATCATGGCCTGTCCCGGAGGCTGCCTGGGAGGAGGTGGTCAGCCCATCCCCACGAACGAAGAGATCCGGATGAAGCGGATCCAGGCCTTGTATTCGGAGGAAATGGGAATGGAGATCAGGAAAGCCCACGAAAATCATGATGTGCAGAAGGTTTATTCGGATTTTCTTGGGGAACCGCTGAGTAAAAAATCGCATACCCTGCTTCACACGAACTACCAGCGTCGGGTTATTTCGTGACCTGGAATGACCTCAGCCGGTTCTCAATTTCATCGCAGATCTGCTGAAACATCCCCGAGAGGGCAGGGCTCAGTTCGCTGCTGAATTCCTTGTCTTCTATGATTTCAATGGCGATGATGTCAATCCTGCCGGGCAGGTTCATGCCCAGTTTTCTGCCGATTTCCAGAGCGTTCAGGATATTTATGTCATGAAAGTTGGCGATGTGCAGGGTGTTGCCGAAATCTTCAGGGTGGAGATAATAAACCGTCCCCGGTTGGGAGTTTCCGGTCTTGATGGCATCGATCATCACCACGTGTTCATAATCCCTGATGATCTCCAGGATATCCAGGCCTCCCAGGTTGCATGTCTGCCAGTCATAGGCCGGTCCAAAACGCCTTCTCAGTTCGTCAGATACCCTGAGCCCGATCGCATCATCTCCAAGGATGTCATTTCCCAGGCCGAGTACCAGGACCGGATTTGAGCTATCCTCATCCGTATTCATCATGCAAAGATGGGAAAATCTGGTCAGTCCCGGATTGCTGTATCGAGGATGTGGCCTTCCCCGTCACGGATATTAAGGATCATCTTCATCTGCCCCGGCAGGGAATGCGTGGCACAGGAGAAGCAGGGATCATAGGCTCTGAATGCCATTTCAATCATATTGAGGGTTCCCTCTGTGACCGGTTCCCCTTTTTTGATCAGTCCCTGGGCCGCCTTCTTGATCGACATGCAGATAGCCGCATGGTTGTTGGTCGTTCCGACGATCAGGTTGACTTTTTTCACGATCCCTTTGCTGTCGGTCATGTAATGATGCGTCAGGGTGCCCCGCTGGGCTTCCACGATGCCGACCCCTTCGCCGGGGATATCGCCCAGTTCCGCGCGAAGTTCTTTCCCTGTGATCTCAGGATCTTGCGCCAGTTCCAGGCAGTGTTCGGCGGCATAGATCAGTTCCACCAACCGGGCCCAGTGCATGGCCAGGGTGGAATGGACAGGTTTCCCGTTCAGGATCCGGAACATCTCTTCATATTCCTTCTGCGCGATGGGTGTCGCCATGCCGTCGGCCGCATTGAGACGGGAAAGGGGAGTGGCTTGGTAAACACCCGAACCTATGCCGTCGACAAATCCTTTCCATCCGATCTTTTTCAGGTATGGGAATTTAAGGTAGCTCCATGGTTCCACGCGTTCCTCGATAAAGTCGCGATAATCCTGCGGAGCATACTTGTACAGTTCGTTTCCTTCCGTATCGACAACCCGCACGTTCCCATCATAGAAGTTGACCCGGTTGTTTTCATCCACCAGTCCCATGGAATGCAATGTCAGGTTATACGGACCGTTCAGGATGATATCGAGATAGGCTTTATTGCCGAGTACGACATCTTTGAACAACTGGATCGAGAATTTTCCAAACGCGACAAATCCTTCTGCTTTCTGCGCGATGTCATCGCGTTGTTCTTCCGTGATCCCTTTTCTTACCCCGCCGGGCGTATTCATGATCACGTGGGTCTGGTGGCCCCCGATCAGGGCCTGGATCTCCTGGGCGATCCGCCTCTGTTTGATGACTTCGCCGCCGATCTCCAGTCCGACTTTCTCGATCACCCCTAGGATATTCCTTTTTGATGCATCTGCTGTCGGTCCGACCACAAAATCAGGCGCTGCCAGGGCGTAGAAATGCGCAATATGGCTATGGACGAAATGGGCCATATAGAATAGTTCCCGGATCTTTCTGGCTGTGGGGGGCGGAGTAACACCGAAAACTGCATCCACTGCCTTGCCGGAAGCCATGTGGTGGCAGCCCGGGCAGACCCCGCAGATCTTGGTAACGATCGATGGCAACTCCTCGACCGGCCTGCCTTCGCAAAATTTCTCAAAACCACGCAATTCCGGGACCTGGAAATAGGCATTTTCCACCTCGCCCCCGGCATTCAGGAAGATCTCGATCTTGCCGTGTCCTTCGAGACGTGTAATAGGGTCAATGGTGATCCTGTTCATATCAGTTTCCTCCCTAAAATGGATCCCGGCAGGCTGAAGCGGTAGAATAATCCTGCCGGATCGACGATTTGTTCAACAATGGCTTCAATTTCTTCAGGGTCGTTCGAATCGATCATGGTGCCGATGGCTGACATCATTTTGGCTCCGGGATCGGAACTCCCCGGAGGAGGTCCGTAGCATCCCCGGCAGGGGCCGTTCCCTTCCACGCACCGCACGCCGCAACCGCTCCGTGTGGCAGGTCCCATGCAGATGATCCCCTGCTCAAGGAAACAGGTCTCCCCGTCATCAACGATCTCCCAGGGACGGTAAAATCTCTTGATGACCTTGTTTTCACTTTTCTTACGTTTGCATTCGTCGCAGTTGGTCTTATCGAGAGCACCGATCACGGTTCCCTTGGGAGGAAGCGGAGCGCCTGACGAGATCGCCATGAACACCTCGGCCAGCCGGTTGCTTTGGGGAGGGCATCCCGGGATCATGTAATCCACATCCACAACCTGGCTTAGCGGGTAAACGTCGTTAAAGAATTCGGGGATCTCCAGTTCTCCTTCAGGCATTTTATAATGAGGGACCGGACGGACCTTATCCGGATTGACCGTGGATTCGGTGTCTTCATACACTCGTTTCAGGATCTCTTCCTTCGAAAAGAAGTTGGCGAGGCCCGGTATCCCCCCCATGTAGGCACAGGATCCGTATGCGACCAGGATCTTCGATTTTTGCCTCAGCACCTGCGCCATATGCTTGTTCTCGCTGTTGCGTACGGCGCCGTTATACAGGGTCAGGTCGATGGATCCGTCGGGCATGGACTCGACATCCTTGTACTTTGTGTCGAGCGCTATCGGCCAGAAGACGGGGTCGGCAGCTGCCACAATATCGAGGAATGCCTCGTGCGTGTCGAGTACCGAGACACAGCATCCGCCGCAGGCAGAGCCCCAATAGACGGCCAGTTTGAGCTTGGTCATGGCTATTTTTTTAAGTGTTCCACTTCAAGTGAGTTCTTGATCTTGCTGGGACCGATATTCAGGATATCCAGGGTCATTTTGTTGACCAGCTCGGCAAACTGTTTTCCTTCGCTCGCAGAGATCCATTCCAGTCTCAGCCGTTCCTTCTCAATTCCCATCTGGGCGATGAACTTTTCCAGAAGCTTGAATCGTCGGAGGCACCGGTAATTTCCGGTTTGATAGTGACAGTCACCCGGGTGGCAGCCGCATACAAGCACTCCGTCTGCTCCCTGCTGGAAGGCTTTCAGAATAAATGAGGGTTCGATCCGTCCCGAGCACATTACGCGGATGATCCGGATGTTGGGAGCGTAATGCAAACGGGATGTCCCTGCGAGGTCGGCGCCTGTATAAGCGCACCAGTTGCAGAGGAAGGCGACGATAGTGGGCCTGAAATTCA
Source organism: Bacteroidales bacterium (assembly GCA_036796175.1). Classification (GTDB taxonomy): domain Bacteria; phylum Bacteroidota; class Bacteroidia; order Bacteroidales; family FEN-979; genus DAIRDK01. The sequence goes on from DAIRDK010000061.1 coordinate 12,132, forward strand.
TAGGTAGGTTTCTTTAAATGACATGGACATGACTCCTTCGATCTGTGCCAGGATCTGCCGGTCGGTAAAGTGTTTGCTGGTGATCGCGCCGGCCGGGCAGGAGGCTCCGCAGGTGCCGCAGCCTTTGCAGAGGGCCTCGTTGACTTCCGAGCAGCGCTTGTCCACATGGTATGAAACGGCGCTGTAAGGACAGACCCGGACGCAGGTCTGGCACCCGCAGCAAAGCTTCTCATCCACGATGGCGGTAGTAACCTCAACGGGTACCGTCCCGGTCGCAATGGTGGCCAGGACGCGGGCTGCGGCCGCGCGGGCCTGGGCCACCGAATCGGGAATATCCTTCGGGCCCTGGCAGGTCCCGACAATGAATACGCCGCTGGTGGTTGTAGCTACCGGATCCAGTTTCGGGTGTTTTTCGATCATGAACTGGTTCCCGCACATGCTGACGCCGACGGCAT
>DAIRDK010000062.1:0-6876 GCA_036796175.1 Bacteroidales bacterium
ATATTGTCGGAGGCATCTCCCCACAGCCCAAGGATATCCCTGACCTGGTCGGGAGAGTTGATGCCGAACTTCTGGCACACTTCATTAACGCCAAGCACATCGGCTCCCGAACCGAACTTCCCCGGCCGGTAGATCAGCACGCGGTCGCTCACCAGCTGTCCCAGGTCCTTGTCGGAGGTCATGATGTACGTCGTGAAATCCCTTGTTTCCGCCTCTTTGGCCAGCGTGCCGATGACATCATCCGCTTCGAATCCGTCAACGGCAAGTACCGGGATGTTGAATGCATCGAGCAGCGTCATGATATAGGGGATTGAACGGACCAGGTCCTCAGGGGTCTCCTCCCGGTGGGCCTTATACTCGGCAAATCCTTCATGCCGCACCGTCGGCGCCATGGTATCAAAGGCCACGCCGATATGGGTCGGTCGCTCGTTCCTGATCACGTCGAACAAGGTATTGGCAAAACCCAGGATGGCCGATGTGTTCAATCCTTTCGAACTGATCCGCGGATTCTTGTTCAGTGCGTAATAGGCCCGGTAGATCAGGGCCATGGCATCCAGCAGAAATAATTTTTTCTCCATCAGGGGAACCTCCGGCGTGAGACGGTAAAAGTATGAATTCCGGCCGAATGACACAACCGCACCTAGTATGGAGTGAACTAATGGGCTTTTTGCCAGCCAGTTAAATTAAACACATCCATGTTTATATCTTAAAGTGACCCCGGCAAGAAAAGCTTCAGACTTCCGTTACATTTGAAAAAAACCGAAACACTTCATCATGGTCAGCAAGAAAACCAGGGAAAAGAAGATCTTCGTGCTGGATACTTCGGTTATCCTATACAACCATAGCGCGATCCGTTCCTTCGAAGACAATGACGTAGCCATTCCGATCACTGTACTGGAAGAGCTTGATAATTTCAAGAAGGGGAACGATACCATCAATTTCGAAGCACGGGAATTTATAAGGATTATCGACAAACTTTCGGCCAAAGGGGTCACCACCCGGTGGACTTCACTCGGCATGCCCAAGGGGGGACGGTTTAAGGTGGTCATGAACGAGCAGAGCGAACTGGATGCGGTGAAGGTGTTTGGCGACAACAAGCCCGACCACCGGATCCTGAACGCCGCCCTGGTGATGATGTCGGAGAACCCCGGGAAAAAAGTGGTCCTGGTCTCCAAGGACGTTAACCTGCGGCTGAAGGCAAAATCACTTAACATCCACGCAGAGGATTACGAAACAGGCAAGATCAAGGATGTCGAAACGCTCTATTCGGGCAAATCGGTGATCGAAGGCATCGAAAAGGGGGTGATCGACTCGATCTACGAGAATAACTTCTGCATGCCGGAAGATGTAGGGGTCACCACACCGATCCCGAATCACTATTTTATCCTGAAGAACGGGAAAAGCTCCGTACTGGCATTTTACAACCCGAAGACAGGCCGCATTGAGAAGATCGAGAAACATTCCTGCTTTAAGATCACTCCCCGGAACGCCGAGCAGGTCTTCGCCCTGCACGCGATCCTAAACCCGGATATCAAGCTGGTCACCCTGCAGGGGATTGCCGGGACAGGCAAGACCCTGCTGGCCCTGGCCGGTTCCCTGGATCAGAAACGGAACTTCAAGCAGATCTACCTGGCCCGGCCCATCGTCCCGCTCAGCAACAAGGACATCGGCTATCTCCCGGGCGACATCAAATCGAAACTCGACCCGTACATGCAGCCGCTCTGGGACAACCTCAAGTTCATCCAGAACCAATATAGTGAGAAAGACAAGGAGTACAAGGTGATTGCCGAAGCCGTGGAGAACGAAAAACTGGTCATCACCCCGCTCGCCTACATCCGGGGCCGCAGCATCTCCAATGTCTGTTTCATTGTCGATGAAGCGCAGAACCTGACCCCACACGAGGTGAAGACCATCATCACCCGGGCCGGCGAAAATACCAAGATCATCTTCACCGGCGATATCTACCAGATCGATACCCCGTATCTCGATGCCCAGTCGAACGGGCTGTCAACATTGATCGACAAGATCAAGCACCACGAGCTCTATGCCCACATCCGGCTGGAGAAAGGGGAACGGTCGGAACTGGCCAACCTGGCGAACGAACTGCTGTAGCCCCACCTCAAGGGTTATACACGACCGCCATAACCGTCTTCCCGACGACTTCCAGGGTCAGCGGATCGATCTTGTCGAGGCGGTCGCCGGTTGTGTGCCAGTATGGATAAAAGCCTGTCGAGGAGGTCTGATCGAGGTGGATCAGGTCGATCGTCGGGATCTGGCGGATACTGTTGATGGGAAGATGGTCATCGGTGATGTAACCAGCGCGGTCGCTGATAAAGTAGGCGTTGTATCCCAGCCTTACGCCCATGTTCCATACCTTGCTGACCACCCAGGCGGCATAATCCATGGAGAATCCTTCCATCAGGAAAGTCGCATTGCGGGCGCCCACCATGTCAAGCAGGATCCCGTAGGCAGCGGCGTAGTCGGGCCGATGGGGCTGCCTGGCCCAGTACTGCGACCCAAGACCCCAGTACTTCTGCGTATCCTCGCCGGTATCCTGGTCCTGGGGCGGTCCGTAATCTTCCGCATCAAAAAGAATGATATCGACACCCACCGGTGGCGGCGTGATGCTCATCTGGCGGGCGATCTCGAGCAGGATACCCACGCCGCTGGCCCCGTCATTCGCGCCGTCGATCGGTTTCCTGCGGTTGGCCGGATCGGGATCGTGATCGGCATAAGGACGTGAATCCCAATGTGCGCACAACAGTACCCGGTTGTCTCCGGCCGGGCCGAACGAAGCGATAAAATTCCTGAACTTCAGCGGTGTGCCGTTGTATGCCGGGATGGTCCCTTCCTGCACGACCAGTTCCTTCGTCCAGGAGGATAATTTCGACTTGATCCAGTCGCCGCACTGCACATGTGATTTGGTATTGACCACGCGCGGACCGAAAGCGACCTGGCTCGCCACGTAATGGTAAGCCGAATCCGCACTGAACGGCATGATCTTTAACCGGGGCGCTTCAACCTGCTTCTGCTCCTTGTTCTCACCACTCCTGTTCTGACAACCTGCGATGATCATGGCTAGTGCAAGTATGACGAATACAATCTGTTTCATCCTTTCTTTCCTTTGCTTCCTTTGCGTTTAAATAAAATCTGCAGGATTCCCGAACTTGCCTGAAAATACGAACTCGCTCAACTCCTTTCTCGTCCGTTTTTCAAACTCCCGTTCATAGTTTCGCCCCTTCAGCAGTTCCGGTTCTCCCATATACCCGATCGCGATCGCCGTAAGCGGCTGGTATCCCTCAGGGATCTCAAACCGTTCGATCGCTTGTTCGGGCAGGATCCCGCCCATCTGGTGCACGAACAGTCCCCGGCTGGTGGCCTCAAAGGTCAGGTGCGCCGCCGACTGCCCGGTATCGTACCGGAATGATCCGTTTTCGGCGCGGCCCGATTCCAGCATGACTTTCCCTACGGTGATGATCAGCACGGGAGGAAGGTATCCCCATTCCTTGTTTCCGTCGTCGAGGCATTCGAAGATCTTCTTCCAGGTCGCATCGGGCTTGATCCCTACGATGAACCGCCACGGCTGCTGGTTCCCGCCCGACGGAGACCACCGTGCCGCCTCGAAGATGCTCTGCAGCTTCTCCTTTTCCACCGGCCGGTCAGCAAATGCCCTCGGGCTCCACCGTATTTTGCTCAGCGGATTGATCGGAAATCGGTTATCGGCTTCTTTGTAGATCATTTAAGTTTTGAGATTTTGAACTTTCGAACTGTTGAAAAAATGCTCACAGACAAGATGACCAGCATGATCGCGACCGACATGCGCGCAAGGTAATCGCCATGTTCGGTATAGAAGGTCATCCTTGAATTGGCATTCAGGATTCCCTTGATGGCAGCGGGTTTCCAGTATGACGTTTCCTGATGGGCGTCGCCGCGCTGGTCAATAAATGCGGAAATACCGGTATTGGCCGATCTCGCGATGGCCCGCCTGGTCTCGACCGCCCTCAGCGAGGCGAACGAAAAATGCTGGCGGTAACCGCCTGTGTTTCCCCACCAGCCGTCATTAGTAATGATGAACATCACCTCGGCGCCGTTCCGGACGAACTCTGAGAAGAACTCCCCGAAGACCGATTCGTAACAGATCACGGCCGATGCTTTCACGGTGTTCACCGTCCGGTAGACTTTGCGTACGCTGTCCGTCCCAAGGCTGCCAACAGTTCCCCCGAGATCGATGGCATAGCGCTCCAGCCATTTGAATCCCTTGAATGAAGGCAGCGTTTCCACGCCGGGAGTCAGCTTTGACTTATGGTACAGCTGAAGCGTATCTAGCGCGTTGACCATGATGGCCGCGTTGTATGCGTCATAGAATTGGTTTGCATCCCTGAATTTCCGCGCCGTATAGGGGACCTTTTCGCCGGGAAGGTAGTAGCGGAAAGTTGACCCGCCCACTATAATATTCAGGTTGGGATAGTTCCTGACCACGTCCCTCACAGCCGGGATGGTATAGAACGTGGAGAAGTCGTTCTCCCACATGTCCTCCTGGATCGCCGATTCGGGTGCAGCCAGGAAACGGGTCGTGCTGTCGAGCAGTGGTTCCGCCAGCTGCATGATCCGTCCCAGGACCTGTCCCGGCGGCAGGGTATATTGTTCGGAGTAGGGATCGAAGTTGGGCTGCACCACGACAATGCTCACAGGCCTGGGAGTTTCTTTGTAATTTGAATAGATGATATAGGAGATGCTGATCGGAACAAAGATCCATAAGGTGAAGAGGATACCAGATGCCAGGTGCCGGATTCCGGATGGATTGGTTGATCCGGCCTCCCTGCCTGGCCGGCAGGCAGGCAGGCGGTATCCGGTGTACTTTATCAGTTTATATCCCAAAACATTCGCCACCAGCACCCACAGCGTTCCTCCCAACGCCCCGGTATACTCGTACCACTGCACCCATTTGTGATATGATGCGAAACCGTTGCCCAGGTTGAGCCAGGGCCAGTTCAGGTTCCAGTTGAGATGCAGGTACTCGAAGGAGATCCAGTACACGATCAGTGCCGTGTAGCCTGCCGCTGCCGTTCCCAGCCGTTTCTTTGAGAAATGAAAAGCCTGGAACACCACCGACATGAAGAAGGAATTGATCACGATGGCCATGACCGCGCCAACGGTGGTGGAATTCACGATCCACCAGGTCGTCAGGAGGTTCCAGGTGAAGAATGCGGGATACGAATAAAGCATCACGCTGAACCGGAAAAACCGTTCCCTGTGCGTTGCGATGTAGTCTTCCACGATGAGCAACGGGATCAGCCCGATAAAGAGCAGGCCGGGCCATCCCCTGGCCGGCCAGGCGGCGGCGAGCAGCACGCCGGTGAGCAAGGAAAGTAAGAGAAGCCGGAATTTCTTCAGGTCACGGGGTAGCATGTCAGGGAGGATTTCAGCAAATTTAATCATTTCGGCGAAGCCGGATGTCCTTCACCGCTTCAAGCACCATCCTCCTGAGATCTGCCAGGTTGGTGCGCATTGTGGCCGAAATGAAGATCGACGGGGTATTGGCTTTCGCCATCCAGCTTCTCTCCAGCTCGTCAAGCGGAACATTTTCCGCGGTGGGAGGGGTCAGGTCATCGGCTTCTTTCCGGGTATATCGGTAAGCATCGATCTTGTTGAAAATAATGCAGGTCGGCTTATCTGCAGCGCCGATCTCCACCAGCGTCTGCTTCACCACATGGATTTGTTCCTCAAAGTCGGGATGAGAGATGTCCACCACATGGAGGAGGATATCCGCTTCCCTGACCTCATCCAGGGTCGATTTGAACGATTCCACCAGGGTGTGCGGGAGTTTCCGGATGAATCCGACGGTATCGGACAGCAGGAAAGGGTGGTCTTCCACCACGACCTTGCGGACCGTCGTGTCGAGTGTGGCGAACAGCTTGTTCTCGGCAAACACGTTGGATTTGCTGAGCACGTTCATGATCGTCGATTTGCCTGCATTGGTGTATCCCACCAGGGCGACGCGGACCATGCCTCGCCGGTTTTTGCGCTGGGTGGATTTTTGCCGGTCGATGGTTTCCAGTTTCTTTTTCAGCAGGGAGATCCGCCAGCGAAGGTAACGGCGGTCCGTTTCGATCTCCTGTTCGCCGGGGCCCCGTAAACCGATCCCTCCACGCTGTTTTTCGAGGTGCGTCCACCGGCGGGTCAGGCGGGGGAGCAGGTATTCGCATTGGGCCAGCTCTACCTGGGTTTTGGCGTTGGACGTCTGGGCACGCCGGGCGAAAATATCCAGGATGAGGTTGGTGCGGTCGATGACGCGGCATTCCAGCTCCTTTTCGATGTTTCGGAACTGGGCCGGCGTGAGTTCGTCATCGAAAATGACCAGATCGATGTTCTGTTCACGGATGTAGCTCCGGATCTCGGAAATTTTGCCGCGGCCGACAAAGGTTCGCGGATCAGGCATCTCCAGCCGCTGGATAAATCGTTTGGAAGCGATGCCGCCTGCCGTATCGAGGAGGAATTGAAGTTCGTCGAGGTGTTCTTCCGTTCTCCGGAGATCCTGGGCGGGTGTGCTGAGCCCCACCAGGATGGAGGTCTCGATGAAAGGTTTGATTTCGATCATCTGCGGAAACCGATGATCCGGCGTACATCCCGGATCGTCTTCGATGCGCTCTCGCGGGCCTTCTCCGCTCCCATCCCTGCCACCTGGTCGAGGTATTCAGGGCGTGCCTGCAGATCCAGGATCTTTTCACGGAAGGGGGTCGTGAACCGGATCACGTCTTCGGCCAGCTGTTTCTTCATGTCGCCGTAGCGAATCTCGCAACGGTTGTAAAGCTCGTTGAAATGATCATAGGTAGATGCGTCCGACATGACTTTCATCAGCTGGAAGAGGTTCTCCAC
>DAIRDK010000062.1:6976-12560 GCA_036796175.1 Bacteroidales bacterium
AGGAGGCCGGCATTCACGTTCTCGGGCTGGGAACGGACTTTTTCCTTGAATGATGTGCAGCGTTCCAGCTCTCCCAGGTACGCGTTCATGTTAAGCAACAGGTAAAGTTCAGCCACTTCTGGCAGATCACTTTGAACGTAGAGCGTCGCTTTTTCCGGGTCGAGCCCGCATGCGAGGAACTCGGTCAGCACGGTGCGGACGCTGAGATCGAGGTCCTGCGGAGTGGGATGGGTGGTGAGGGAATGGTAATCGGCGATGAAGAAATAACAATGATCTTTCTCCTGCATCCGGACAAAATTCCGGATCGCCCCGAAGTAATTTCCAAGGTGGAGGTTTCCCGTCGATCGTATTCCGCTGACTACTATCTCCATGTATTATTAATTATTAATCATTAATTACAATTTGATCTCATTCCCCTCTTTGTTGTACATATGGAACTCCAGGAAGTGGTGCGCTTTCTGTTCTGTTACTTTGATCCGCCTGCCGAACTTCATGAACCATTTCCACCGCAGCCCGTTCTGCCGGATGTATGCGTAGATGAACGGGCTGACGGTGATCGACAGCTTCTGTTCGTTCTGTTCGCGCAGCAGGTACGCGATGTGGTTCTCGATATCGTCGATAATGAGGATGCTGGGCCGGATTTCGCCGGTGCCGTCACAGGCGGGGCACTTTTCGAGGATCTCCACGTTCATTTCCGGGCGGACCCGCTGGCGGGTGATCTGGACCAGCCCGAATTTGCTTGGCGGAAGGATCGAATGCTTGGCCCGGTCTTTTTTCATTTCATCCCTAAGCTTGTCGAAGAGTTTCCTCCGGTTCTGCCCCTGGTTCATGTCGATGAAATCGATCACGATGATCCCTCCCATATCGCGCAGCCTCAGCTGCCGCGCCACTTCGGTAGCGGCCTCCAGGTTCACCTCCAGGGCATTGGTCTCCTGGTTGTTTTCGGCGTTCACCCGGTGACCGCTATTGATGTCGATGACGTGCAGGGCTTCGGTGTGTTCGATGATCAGGTAGGTGCCGCTTTTAATGGTCACGGTTTTCCCGAACGAGGCCTTGATCTGCTTGTCGATGCCGAAATGCTCGAAAACGGGGGTACGGCCGCTGTATGTCTTGACGATGTTGACCTTATGCGGGAAGATCCGCTGGATATAAGTCCGTATGTCATCTGCGAGGGACTCATCGTTGACAACGATGTTGTTGAACGATTCGTTCAGCACGTCACGGAGGATGGCCGAGGTGCGGTCGATCTCGCCGATGATCCGGAGCGGCGGCTTCGCCTGGGCCAGTTTTGATGCGATGGTTTCCCAGCGCTTGTACAGGTTGCGGAGGTCCTGGTCGAGGTCTGCCACCAGCTTATTCTCGGCTACTGTCCGGATGATGATGCCGCAGTTTTTCGGCCGGATGCTGGTGATGAGCCGCTTCAGGCGGTTACGTTCCTCCTGGCTCTTGATCTTTTGCGAAACGGAGATCTTGTCGGAAAAAGGCATCAGCACCAGGTAACGGCCGGCGAATGCCAGCTCGGAGGTGACGCGCGGCCCTTTAGTCGAAATCGGTTCCTTGGCGATTTGCACCAGGATATTCTGGTTCGGCTTAAGCACATGGGAGATCTTTCCCGACTTCTGGATATCCTCCTCCACGGGGAAATCAGCGATGGTCACGTGGGGATTGTTTCCCGACTGCGCCGCTTTAATGTACTTGAGCAGGGAATTGACCTGCGGGCCGAGATCAAGGTAATGCAGGAAGGCATCCTTGCCATACCCTACATCAACGAACGCCGCATTGAGACCGGGCATGATCTTCTTGATCCTGCCCAGGTAAATGTCCCCTACTGCATACTCGTTGTTGGAACGCTCCTTGTTCAGCTCGACCAGGAGCTTATCTTCAAGCAATGCAATCTCAACCTCATTTGGGGTTGAATTGATTATCAGTTCTTTATTCACTTCTTGCCAGTTTAGTGAAGCTGCCCCGGGTTAGTCCCGGGGGCAGTTTTGACAGAAGGAATTGTAGCAGTGATAAAAATAAGAGGTATGGAAATTGCTTACTTCTTCTTATGCCGGTTCTTGCGCAAGCGTTTTTTACGCTTGTGCGTTGCCATCTTGTGTCTCTTTCTCTTTTTTCCGCTTGGCATAATCCAAATGTGGTTGGAGATTTACTTGACTTTTACGCTACCCTTCACCTTGTTAACAAAGGTCTTAGCCGGTTTGAAGGCAGGAATATAATGGGAAGGAATGATGATGGTGGTGTTCTTCGAAATGTTTCTTCCTGTCTTTTCAGCTCTTTTCTTGATAATGAAACTCCCAAATCCTCTGAGGTACACATTTTGACCGCTGATCATGGAGTTCTTCAAGGATTCCATAAAAGCTTCAACTGTGGCCTGGACGGCAACTTTTTCGATCCCGGTTTTATTAGCAATTTCTGCTACAATTTCTGCTTTTGTCATGTCTTTGTTGTTATTAATTATATGATATTAATGTTTTTATGGATTCAGGAGAAACGGGTTGCAAATATATGACTTTTTCGGAATTCAAAGAAAATAATTTGGAAAATTCACAACTTTGCCGACAGATGGAACGAATTGCACACCGGCTTTCAGCGTGGTACAAAGAACACCGACGCGATCTCCCGTTTCGGCAGACCCGCGATCCGTACCGCATTTGGGTCTCGGAGATCATCCTTCAGCAAACCCGCATGGAGCAAGGACTTGATTACTACACCCGGTTTGTAGGACGTTTTCCCGACGTGGCGGCGCTGGCCGGTGCAGCCCCGGACGACGTGATGAAGGTGTGGCAGGGACTGGGATATTACAGCCGGGCCCGCAACATGCAGGCGGCTGCGCGAACGATCCTGGACCAGTACGGCGGACAATTTCCTTCCACCTACGATGGACTGCTCTCCCTCCCGGGAATCGGTCCCTACACCGCCGCCGCGATCGCCTCGGTGTGCTTCGATGAACCCACTCCCGTGGTCGACGGCAACGTGATCCGCTTCCTGGCCAGGATGTATGGCATGGACTTGCCAGCGGATTCGGCTGCAGGGAAAAAAGCCGTCCTGGAACTGGCCCGGGGACTGATCGACCCCCGCCATCCCGGCGATTCCAACCAGGCACTGATCGAATTTGGAGCCCTGTACTGCAAACCCCGGAATCCGGATTGTCCCCGGTGCATCTTCAGCAGGCAGTGTGTCGCCTTCAGGACGGACAGGGTGGGGGACTTGCCGGCGAAATCCGCAAAGACCACCGGCACCCCGCGCCATTTCAATTACCTGGTCGTCCGGTACCGGAGCAGGAATGCCGTTTTTTTCTTCCTGAAGAAACGGGACGGGAACGATATCTGGAAGGGCTTGTACGAGTTCCCCCTGATCGAGACCCCCGGACCGGCCTCAGCGGCTAAGCTGGTTCAGTCTGAGGAGTGGAAACGGCTCTTCAAAGGGACCGGCGCCGAACTGACCGGGAGAGGGAAGGTGGTGAAACATCAGCTTTCCCACCGGGTGATCCTTGCCAGGTTCTTCGAAGTAAACCTCCATAAGCCCTTGAAAGGTGATTACGTGAAAGTCCGATTGCAGGATTTGGAACAGTTTCCTGTTTCGCGGTTAATGGAGCTTTACTCTTTAACCACGAAGGCACGAAGGCACGACTGACACACTATTCCGTTGGGAAGCCATTTACGATTCGCCGGATTCCATCTTTCATTAGAACCACATTAAAATTCAACAGAAATCCAAGCCATTTGTCTGTCAGTTTCAGATATGACAACAGCTGGGCAATATGCACCGGTGCAATAGCATCAATGGCTTTGATCTCGAGGATAATCTGCCTTTCAACCAGCAGATCTAACCTGAAATCCTTTTGAATCTGTTTGTTTCTGTAAAACAATGGAACAAAGACTTCCTTTTCGACAAACAGGCCCCTGTATGATAGTTCTTCGGTCAGGCAGGTCTGATAGATGGATTCAAGCAGGCCTGGTCCTATTGATTTGTGAACATAGTAGGATGAATGGATGATTTCCCGCCCGATGATTTCAATGTCTTCTTTTTTCATGTTGGTCTGTTTGATCCTTAATCGGGTTCGCAGGTAAAAGGTAATGCGAAGGGATAAAAAAATTGTGTACTTATTGTGTCTTCGTGCCTTCGTGGTAAAAAAAAGAAAAGATTACCTTTGTCACTGTGACCGCCCGCACCACATTTTACCTTAGCCAGATCCTGGGAAAGAAATTCTTCTCCCACGACGGTCACATCACGGGCAAGATCATGGATTTCCTGATCGACCTGACCCCGATCGCTCCCTCCCCGGAAAAACCCACCCGTCCCAAGGTCATCGCGGTCAAGGTCAAGGTCGGGATGTATGAACGGGTCTTCGACTTCGCATCCCTCGAGCTGATCCGCGAAAAAGGCTCCACCCGGATCATCTGCCACGAGATCGAAGAGATCTCCACGGCCTACCTCTCCAATGTCCTTTGGCTGAAAGAGAGTATCCTCAAGCGGCAGATCGTCGACATCAACGGAAAGAAACTGGAGAAGGTCACCGATGTCAGGCTGGTGGTCATCCCTTCGGGCACCTATGCCATCGCCGTGGATGTCGGTGTGGAAGGCGTGCTCCGCTGGTTCGGGCTGGTCCAGGTGGTGGAGGGGATCGAACGGCTGATCGGCAGGCCCATCCTGCCGACCCAGATGATCCTCTGGGACGATATCGAAGCGGTCGACCTGGCCACTTCGAAGCTCTGGCTGTCCAAATCAACCACCAAGCTCACCACACTCCATCCGTCCGACCTGGCCGACATCATCGAGGAACTCGACAAACACACCCGGACGTATGTCTTCGCCGCCCTTGACGAAGAACATGCAGCCGATGTCCTCGAGGAGATGGAACCCGATGCCCAGGTACAGATCATCGAGAGCCTGCCGCTGCAGAAAGCCGCCGATCTGCTGGAAAAGATGCCCGCCGACGAAGTAGCCGACATCCTGGACGAACTGGAGGAGGAGAAGAAAGAGGAACTGTTGGGCGAAATGGAGAAAGAGTCGTCGGAAGAGGTGCGCGAACTGCTTGAGTACGAGGATAAGGAGGTCGGGAGCCTGATGAATACTGAGTTCTATACCTTATCGCCGGACATCACCGTGGGTGAAGCGCTCGACGGGATCAGGAAAGCGCAGCCCGAACCGATCCATATCAACACCTTGTTCGTGATCGACAAGAATGAGCGGTTGCTTGCGGCGCTTTCCCTCGCCGAACTGGTGATCGCCGACCCGGCAAAAAAGATCTCCCGCGTGATGAAAATGAACCCGGTCACAGTAAAGGACACAGACCGCCTGGATACCCTGGCTGAGCTGATCTCAAAATACAACCTGATGGCCCTCCCCGTCATCAATGATAACGACAAGCTCGAAGGCATGGTAATGGTCGAGGATATCGTGGATGACCTGCTCGGGAAAAGGAAAACCAGGTAAAGCTGGGAGCACGGGGCACGGGGCACGGGGCAGGGAGTCAAGCCGACTATGTATCACGTCCCACGTCCCACGTCTCACGTATCCCGTCACTTCCTCAACACTCCCCTGATCGTTTCCAGTACCTCTTTCGGATACAGTGTTCCGC
>DAIRDK010000063.1:0-12495 GCA_036796175.1 Bacteroidales bacterium
TCACCGGGGCATCGACACAAGCCGTAACCACAGGCGCCTACCGTGCGGTTGAGTACATCAAGAAGCATATCAAACTCGATGTCAACGCAGAGAAAAAAGCGTCCATGGAAACCTCCAAGGAAGTGGTGAAGATCTGCACGCAATATGCGCAGACGGGAATGTTCAACATCTTTGTCGCGATTTTTTCTTTCGCCATCGCTATCGCTTTCCTCTCTGGTTACCGTGACGAGTCCGCGACCGAAGTCTCCCTGAAATTCGCCGCAGCCTCGTTCTTTGTGGCCTACCTGCTATCGATCGCCTTCTTCGGACTGTTCCAGGCCGTGTTCATGGCCAATGCCGGCGGTGCATGGGACAATGCCAAGAAAGTTGTTGAAGTGGACCTGAAGGAGAAGGGTACGCCCTTGCACGATGCAACGGTAGTAGGCGATACCGTAGGCGATCCGTTCAAGGACACCTCTTCGGTCGCGCTGAATCCCATCATCAAGTTCACCACGCTTTTCGGCCTGCTCGCCATGGAGATCGCCATTTCTGAGCATTTCTACAAGGTAGCACCCTATGTTGGATTCGTTTTCTTTGCCATCGCCCTGTATTTCGTGTACAGGTCGTTCTTCAATATGAGGATCAGGAAGTAATTACGAAGGACGAGGGACGAAGGACGAGTGACGAGGGACGAAATTAATCTTTAACGAACTTCGTTATAGCAACCACGTCGTTCATAAACACAACCCTCGCTACATACATTCCGGTGGGCCAGGAAGAGATGTCTATTTCATAATAGGCCTTTGGATCAATTATTTGCACATTATATATTGTAATACCCATCAGGTTGGTTATTGTAATTTCCGTTTCCTCCATTTTTATCGCTTCGGAGAATTCAAAATTGACAACCTCTGTTGCGGGATTAGGATACACTTTAATGGATCCCGAATAGAATGAACTATTCTCATGGAGTTCATTAATGCCTACCCAACAGTTAGTTGGCGATTCACATCCGATGCTGTCAACTTTAATTACCCAGGTATCATTAGTGCCAGTATCAGGCGGGGCTGGCTGAACATAACCGCAGGCAATAAACCCGTTGTCACTGGCTATTGATATATCATTCAGACAATTCTCTGAATTTACTCCATTTAACAGAGTATACTCCCGGTACCACAGGCTGTCTCCATCAGAATTCATACAAAAAATCCAACCAACCATTTCAGGAACTGCAGGGTAAAATGTACGACGGTATCCTGTTGAAACGATCCGACCGTCATACAGTATTTCCAAAGACATTAAAATATTATCAAGATAACTGAATCCAAAAGTATACTCCCAAATAATAGTACCATCATTATCAAGTTTGGCAAAATATTTTTTACTATAGAAATGATCCGGATATATCATCGAATCGCCGAGTGTGGTCCCTACTATAATATTCCCATCAGGTGCAATTCCGACAATCGCCATGCCATCAATAATGTCTGTTCCGAAATTCTTTGACCATTCCTCATTCCCCAGGCTGTCTGTCTTATATATAACCGGATCGACAGTCTGAAGTTCATCGATCCAATGATCACCCCCAACAACATATCCGTTGTCGGAAGTCTGACAAACGCAAAAGGACTCTATTTGATATGGCGCTGTCCCATAGAATCCATCCCATTTTTTCGTTCCGACACTGTCCGTATGTAGCAGATAGAATTGAGCAAGCTGCGCATTTCTGTCCATCATTCCTCCGACGATCGTATAATCACCGTCGGGAGCTTGTTTCAATTGCCGGAAAAGATATGCTGAATCACATGGTTCTATTTCATCACCATATGTTTTGGTCCAGACGGAGTCAAAATCCGGATTCAGTTTCATTAGCAGGCCTCTGTCACGAACCCATCCAGGATATGATGTCCGGATCAATCCAACTAATGAATATTGATCATCCATAGTATGGATAAGGGATTTTGGATGGCCCACTCCATATAGCGTTCCTTCAGCGCCGAATTCTTTTAACCAAACTTTATTGCCTTGTAAATCAACCTTTAAAATAGCCACGTTGCTGTGAGCAGGTAGGAAATTCTGCCCATAACAAATGTAACCTGTGTCAACCGGAAGAACTGTTGTTGAAAAATCCTGGACAGACGTACTGCATGCATTATACCTTCGATTGAAATAGCTTTGACAGAATCCATTTTCGCTTATGAATAAGAGACTAATCAACAAACAGAATACTTTTATGGTGCCATCATCAATCTTTCTTTTCATAAGAGGGTATGTTATTCTATTTTGTTATGCAGATTTTCTTGGTTCCAATGTTCTTTTCGCCGATTGTCAAGTTACAAATATATAATCCTGATGTAATGTCAGAGATATTCATTACTTCATATTTACTTCCAGGTTTTATATAAACCCGCTTACATAGCCGTCCTGTTGCATCAATCAAATCCAATCTACCTGTTACGTTAAGAAGGAATTCGTGCTCAACAATAAAATACAGTGATGCGGGATTCGGGAAAACATTAAAGGTGGGTGCATTCCCTAATGAATATTTTTTATCCCTCAGGTTATTCCCATGTTTTAATTCAGGTTGGGGCAGAATAATTGACTCCTCATAATTTAATGTATCAGACGAAATTAATAGATTTCGTGCAAACACACTTGGGATATTATCGACATCTGAAATAATCGCATACAGTCTTGCCTTAACAACAGAATCCGGATTAATGATAATATCACCATTTTTTATCATTTCGATACGTGCTGATAAATACTCTCTAAGATTATCATATTCCTCTTGTTCCACAACTGATAAAGTAAATTTAGTAGGAACTGAATTGAACAACAATTTGGCATTTAGTGTATCAAATCGACAGAGAAATTCTATCGAAGCATCATACATCCTATGCAAATTCCCATGTGCAAAAAATAATGAAATAATGCTATCAGAGGCTTCTGATGAAGTATAATGATTTCGGTAATAACTTGTTAGCATGCTTAATGCTTTAGTATGCTTTATCTTATTGTTCGCGATTTCGATCTCCAGGGACTCTTTTGGACCTATTATTCCTAATCCTTCCATAATCGTTCCAAGTTGTATATCTGTAAGTTGATTATTTCTGATTGACAATGCAGCTAATACCTGGTCAGATTTTGAAGCATGAGGATTTGCGGATAAGATTTCAGTAATCATTTCCGATGAAAGTACATTTTCCTTCGCAATAGAACTTTTTATTACAGTATCGGATAAAAATGGAGAGTCTGTCAATAATTCATTTCTGACTGAAATTGAATCCTGTGGCCAACTGGAATTCACATAAGAGTTTGTCTGATCAGTATTGCCCCCATCTACTACCTGGATCAGAACCGTCGAAAGAGAATCAATCGATGACTCGTAAGCACTCAAAGATTCCTTTAAAGTATCAGCATTCCCGTCGAATAAATCTAACTCATCTGGACAGCTGTCTTCATAGATAAACGAATAAACTTGAGAAACGGGAACAACATCAGCATTGATCCTTGCCGGATCAACGTTTTCTCCTCCTAAACCATGATGATGATGATTATAGTTAAGGAAAGAACCGTAATTTAAAAACTGCCATTGTTGTTGATCGGGGTCAGGAATATCTTCCGAAAAGACATTCCCGGCACAATCAGAAGACTTCATAGGAAATGGCTCCCCTTGATTAGGTCTAATACCATACTCTAATCCACTGCCTTCATTAACCGTAACAGAAATATCATATTTGCACTGCAGGTTACTATTTGGTTCAAGTCTGGAAAAAATATTGCATTTAAGCTCAAGACCTTCCATCCCATTTATGCTGCGATTCTTATTCTGGGCAATTATTCCGGCATACAACTTTCTAAATGTATTTCGGTATATTTTATTATAATCAGGTCCGGAATTATTGACTATTAAACCTATTTTGATTAAGTTAAGTGATGAAGTTGATTCAAACAGGTTTTCTTCAATGTGATACCCTGAACAGTTATCTAAGTATAATCCGTAAGGATAGAAATCAATTGCAGGAGGAGGATCACAAATTTTAAAGTAGTTTAAGACAATTGTAGGAGGATTCAAAGGGGACATCCCACTTAAATAAATACCCCTATAATTGTCTTCAAAATTAGCATTCCGAATCGAAATCATCTTATCATCACCACTGTTTATCGCATAAATTGCCCTTGTCAATCCTCGAAAGAGAGTAGAAACTTCTGTCGTATAACATCCTTGATTAAGAATATCTAAAGAAGAATTGAAGCAATAAATACCTCCACCCCATCCTTCAAAACCAATATTACCGATTCTCGTATTAATAAAAGAGCAACATGTAATGGGTATCCCGAAAACTCCGCTCATCTTTACAAAGTAATCCGGTCCTTTTAGCCCTCGGTACGCATCAGTGGTTTTGAACGTGCAAAAATTAATACTGCTTTCGTTCTCAAACGAGTAAGGATAGAATTCTATTGCGACAGTATTATTGTAAAACTTGGAATTCACCGCGGTTATCTTCCCGCCCGACATGGTCGGCACCGGCTCTGCGCCGCCATATTCCTGATTATACTCATATTTCACAGTTGTCACCGCGCATTGGGCGTTCTCTATCGTGCTATTGATCATATCAACATGACCATGATGCGTTAGATTCGATTGTGGGAAGAGGGAATTCCCCCAAACCTGGATCCCGCCCCACATGACACCTGGGCATTTTGTAGTCAGCGTTGAATTTTCCAAAATCAGCTTCCCCCCCTGTTGCACAATGAGTCGTCCGGATTCAGAAAAACTGACAACGCAATTTCTGATTGTTAGGGTACTCCCTGGCAAAACGACCACGTTTCGGTTAAAATGCCGATCGCTCTCAATAATTTCGTCTTCGTTTATACTATAAGGTGTAGAATTAAACTCCGTGCAGATTGGCAGACATTCATATAAAGGCAGATTTTCGTTATTCAGATTATATGGTCCAACGTCAGGATTTGAATCATCACAATCCTCTTCCGCCGGATTCCCCGGACAAGCAGTGGGTTTTTCTCCAATTCCCCACCAATAATATCCATCATCATCTTCATCAGACCAGACAATCTCACTATTTGTGTGACCTTCCCGAAGAATATCTCCAGTAATCCTACAGTGGGCCCTTAATGGCAAGTCAGAGTAGAAATCAGAAATATAGATTGGGTAATATGTTAAACTTGTAAAACCATTATCTCCCCAGGTTGAATCCCAGCTATTTTTAAAAATATAAATGGACTGTCCGAGCAATTCACAGCCGGAATCAATTACTATATTATTTTCCGGATTTTTCTTATCGGTATAAATATAGTCTGATAGCCCAACACGCTGATATCCTACAAGTAACATACTATGAGATACCGTTTGATGAAAAACGCTACCCTTAATTGTTGCAACCCATGGTCCTTCTGTTATTAAGACTTTCTTCATCCAGTCTTCAGATGTTATTGAAACTGTGTCCCATCCTTCGAATGTGACCCTTTCAGTTTTTTTGGATAGATCCTTATCAGCGCAATCGTTCGAACAGCTATTATCCAAACATTCTTGATTTACTACTCCATTAGTTTTAATGTAAGAAAGTGCTTCACTTGGCCACCCGTAGTTATTCGGACACGGTGGTTTACCAAGACAAGAAACAACATCCCACTCCGAAAGATCCAAATCAATATGTGAATAAGAAGGAGTCGATGGGGTATAATGTGTGTTAAAAAAAAGATTGGTTCGAGCTTCGACGGCTGCAACTGATGCATAAGCCCAGCAGGTATTACCTTCTTGATCCCATACGTGAGTTATCCAACCTGTACCATGATTGACATCACCATCCCAATATGGAGATGGATCACCTCCAAAATAGTTGGATGATATATTATTAGCTCCATGCCTGTCTCTCCAATTAAAACTACTAACAATAGATGTCGAGGAGGTTGGCATCCGTTCCCTATGCGACAGGAATTCAAAGATACCACCTTGATAATACTCAAACCCTTGCAGGGAGAAGCGAGATGTGCCAAATAATTGTGATTTTTCATTGAATGACATTTCTGCAATATTTGTCCTCCCCGCTCTCCAATACATATGTTCCTCTTTAATCCGTTGATTCATAACTGCAATCTTCACCGAATCGTTGATCCAGTTTGACTGCGCTTGTAATTCTGTAGCGTTAGGGATATAATTCGTATCAAACTTCAGGCTGTCGATAGTGCAAAACGCGGAAATAATGTCCACTCTTAGTGAATCTGGTACGATCCCGTCAAGGAAACAGGTTTCATCGCACACGCCGGATAGGGTAAAACTATTTGTATCCGTGATCAGCGGATAGGATTCGTAGATAAGCAAGTGAATACCATACGCATCAACAAGAACAATACGAACCAGGCTTGAATCACCGTATAACTGAATTGAACCGTACAACCGAAAAGAATAAACGGCATGATTCCCGGTAAAGGGATCAAAGATGGTATCGGAAGAAAAAGTTTCTCCGATGGTCACCACCTGGGCGGTGGAAGGCTTCATCATTCCTACTGTCAACAGGACACTAAAAAGACAGAATGCAAAACTCTTTGAAAGTTTGGGGATTGGTTTCATGGGAAAGAGAGTTACTGGCTAAATTTACAAAAGGTTAACCGTTTTTCTCATCTTATCTGGGAATATATTTATTAACATATCATTTGAGTAACCGTGACGGGTAACAGGGTGACAGGGTGACAGGGTGACAGGGTAACAGGGTGACAGGGTAACAAGGTAACAAGGTAACAAGGTAACTCTGTAACCCGGTAACTAGTCCAGGTAATTAGTCCACTAACTCTTCCCAGGACAGGCAACCTTTTGGTAATTTGGTGTTACTTATTATCAGAAGGAGTGCATGCGCAGCGGCGATATTTACATTGAAGGATCCCGGATCAGCCGTACCGATGCCGTAAAGGTGTTGTACGACCGCTATGCCCCGGTGCTGCTCGGGCTGTGCTGCCGCTATTGCGCAAACCGGGAGGATGCCGAAGATGTAATGCACGAGGGGTTCATCAAGATCATCCGCCACCTCTCCTCCTTCGAGGAAAGAAAGGAGGCTTCGTTGCTGGCCTGGATGAAAAAGATCATGGTGAATACGGCGCTGAACCAGATCCGTGACAAGAACCGGAAATCATTCATGGCGGAACCGGCCCTAATCGCCGACAAACCGGATGAGGGGGGAGACACGGACCTTTTCGGGCCTATCCTTGCGGGTCTCGGCAAAGAGCGGCTGCTGGAGATGATCGCATCACTGCCGGCCGGCTACCGCATGGTTTTCAACCTGTACGTCTTTGAAGATTACAGCCACCGGGAGATCGCGCAGGCATTGAATGTTACCGAAAACACCTCCAAATCACAACTCTCTAAAGCAAGGGCATTATTACGGCATAAGATCGAAGAGGCATTAAAAATCGAGAAGGAAGAAACGTATGGACAAACCAAAGCATCCTATTGACGACCTGTTCAGGGAGGCGCTGAAGGATCTCCGGGAGGAGCCTTCGGCCGCAGGGCGGGAGGCTTTCCTGAAGGAGGCGGAGCGGGAACTCCGCAAGGGAGCTACCCGCAGATGGTGGCTGATCATCCCGCTGCTGCTGTTCATCCTGGCCGGTACCGGTACAGGGACCTGGTTATTTCTTTCTTCCGCGGATTCAAATGAACCGGCAACTGCAATCGCGGCACCTCCCGCTGCGTCCGTTGCAGATCCGCAATCCGCCCAAACATCACCTCCCCACGCGAATGCTGTGGGACCAGAACCCAAGGTAAATGTGGGTTCAGAACCCCGGGTAGGTGTGGGTTCTGAACCCACACCTACTGAAAAAATGATCGCGGAACCCGTCTTATCCGTTACACCAGAAGCCACCTTAGTTCCTGTCATAGACCCTAGTAAATCCGCTGTTTCTATTGCAGCAATGAATCTTGTCCCGGATACTCTTCCAAAACCAGATACCCTGGCTGAAGCAAAAAAGAAAAAATCTTCTGTGCAGAAAAAAGAAATGTCAATAAATCTTGGCGTCAACTATATTCCCGAGTGGATGTTCAACACGCTGGAGGGCGACAAGTTTGTGAACAATTTCGGGCTGGAAGGGAGTTTCCGTTTCGGGCGGTATTCGATACGCACCGGAGTGGGGCTTTCCATCACGAAAGGGACCAACGAACTTGCCATCGGCTACAACGAGTACCTGGGTTCCTACCAGGATCTTGATTCCATTGAATTTACCTGGGATGAAAAACATTACCATCTGTTGCCGACGTATTATACAACGGAAAAAGATGTGTGGGACAGCCTCGTTAAAATAGAGGAGAATAAGGTCATTAAACGCTACACCTATCTTCAGATACCATTGGTGCTTGGTTATGATTTCCTGCAGAAGGGACGGTTTTCGATGGGAGTTCGCACGGGCCCCATCCTGTCTTTGCTTCTCACATCCAAGCAGATCTCCGCCAATTATGATCCCGGCAGGGATCAGATTGTTGCAATCAACGAGATCACGCCCGACCGGATCCAGACCAACTGGCAGGTGATGGCGGGGATCAATTTTTCGATCCTTTTAAATAAACGATGGACCATCGAAGTGGAGCCCGAAGGAAGATATTACTTCAATTCTGTTTATGAAAAGTCCGATATTACGAAGAAACCGTGGTCCATCGGGATCCGGGCCGCACTTCTTTTTGATCTGAAAAAATAAGGTCCGCAGGCAACCAATTCAAAACTGCGTGTTATTAAAGTAAATTCGCAACTCAAACCGATCATCATGAAAAAGTTCATCACACTCGCGGCGTTCATCCTGCTGATGATGCCGGCCATGGCCCAGATGTGGGTTACCGTAACCGGTTATGTAACCGACTCCGCAACCGGAACCGGCATACCCAATTACCCGGTAACGATCTCATCAGATTCCACGGCAGGATTTGTTTACTACAATACCGTTTACACGACCTCGAACGGGTATTACGCGGATTCCATCTGGGCGACGACCGGCTGGGGACTGCTGTATGTCCGGGTGTGGGACTGCAACCAGGTGATGCACCAGGACACCTGCAATTTTGCCATGGGCAACACCTTTTTCATCAAGAACTTTTCAATCTGTTACAGCAACACGCCCAATTGCAATGCCGAATTCACGTGGAATGTCTCACCCCCGCTGACGGTTTACTTCACCGACCTGTCAACCAACCCCGGCGGGATTTGGTACTGGTGGTTCGGTGACGGAGAAACCTCCACCCAGCAAAACCCGGTGCATACCTATGCATTGCCTGGAAACTACCTGGTTCAACTGATAATCGGGGACAGTACGATTTGCAGGGACTATGTTGCCCACACCGTGGTCGTGCAGGATTCGATGGGAGGCGGGTGCCAGGCACAGTTCACCTGGTATCCTGATTCCATTCCTGCTCAGGGGAATGCCATTCAGTTCCTGGATCAGTCAAGCGGCACACCCACCAGCTGGTTATGGGATTTCGGCGACGGCAGCCCGATGTCGACGGAGCAGAATCCCATGCATATCTACCCCGGTGTAAACCTCTCCTATTACGTTTGCCTTACAATTCAGTGCCAGGGCGTGACAAGTACCTGGTGCGCTGAAGTAACCGTCACGAACCCGGTCAATTGCACCAGTTATTTTACCTTCCAGCAGGCAAACCTGAATGTCAGTTACACAGGATACATGCTGTACGGGCAGCCAGCCACTTATTCCTGGAATTTCGGGGACGGGCAGACCGGAACGGGGCAAAATGCGACACACCAGTATGCCGCTGCAGGTATCTATTATGTCTCGCTGACAACCACGACCACCGATTCGATGGCATGCACCTATACTACCAGCCAGTCGGTGATGGTTGGCGACAGCGGCCAGTTCCACCAGGTCTATGGCCAGGTGTTTGCCGGGAACTTTCCTCTCGGCTTCGGCATAGCCATGATCATCGGGGTGGATACAGCCCAGAATTATGTCCCCTTTGTGGATGTGACTACCATCGATTCCATGGGGGTCTATTATTTTCCGATGGTGCCCAACGGACAGTATGTGGTACTTGCCATCCCGCTTGACTCGGGGATCTATCTACCGACGTACTACGGAGATGTGCTGTACTGGGAGGACGCCACATTGATCATATTGGGTGAGCCCGTTAATCCTTACGATATCCACCTGATACCGGCAGGGGATATGACACCGGGCCCGGGAAATATAAATGGGCAGATCAATACGGGTCTGTTCGACAATAGCGAGGCAGCCGCAGGGATGGTTGACAAGATCATGATGTACATCATGGACGAAAACCAGATTGTACTTTCATACGACCAGGTGGATGCAGGTGGCGGCTTTGCCTTCCCTCAGATCGGCTACGGTTCCTATTTCCTGCATGCAGAACTGGCCGGATGTACAAGCGACCTGATCCTTGTGGATGTGACCGAGCAGAATCCTGATGTGAATGTCGTGCTGACCTATTCGAGCGGAAGCGTACTCGGCATGAACGACTCCAAAGCAGAGCTGAATGCAGGCGCGGTTTACCCCAATCCGGTGAGCCATGAGGCCAACATCAATATCAACACAGACAGAGCCACGATACTCACCGCCATCCTTTACGACCTGACCGGCAGGGAGGTGCTGCGAATGTCGAAGCAGGTGCCGGCCGGAAACAACCGACTCACGATTCCTGTCAACTCCATCAATTCAGGTGTGTATCTGGTGCGGCTTACGTCAGATGAGGGGGTGTCGGTGGTAAAAAAGATAGTGATCTCAAGGTAGAAATCAGTACCTCGTCCGGGGAAAAATATACTTATCACCACAACCTTTCGGAGGGTATCTCAAAAATTGAGACACCCTCTTTTCTTTACTATTCATGCAAGATGTTCATTTCTTTTGCTTGCCCTAAAGAAACGAACCAAAGAAAAGGGCAGCCTCGGGTTTTTGACGACCCACTATCGGCTGGATTCCTAAGCCAGTCAAGTCGTTCGTCGGCTTTAGCCTCCTCACTCTTGCGACTGGCTTTTCACGGAATCTTCGCCGAGTGGGTACCCCGCCAAAAACCCGAAGGCCTAATAGGGGCCATTTTGTTTTTCTCCCTCAAACTTGGTACTTTTGTGTGCTAATTCAACCTGTTAAACATTTCACAATACCATATCATGATCACAAACAATTTTGTCTGCAGGCACAACGGACCGAGCGGTTCGGAGATTGATTCGATGCTGAAAAAAATCGGGGTCGCTTCCCTGGATCGACTGATCGAAGAAACCGTTCCGGCCGCAATCCGCATGAAGGAACCCCTGGCCTTGCCTAAAGGGATCAACGAATATCAGTTTCTCTCTCACCTTAAAGAGGTAGCATCGAAGAACAAGCTTTTTAAAAGTTTCATCGGGACCGGTTATTACGGGACCATCACGCCCGGGGTTATCCTGCGGAACATCCTGGAAAACCCGGGATGGTACACGGCATATACCCCTTACCAGGCCGAGATCTCCCAGGGCCGGCTGGAGGCCCTGCTGAACTTCCAGACGGTGATCAGCGACCTGACCGGCATGCCGGTAGCCAATGCTTCCCTGCTTGACGAAGGCACAGCGGCTGCAGAAGCCATGATCATGCTGTTCAATTCCCGCGACCGCGATGCGGTAAAACGGGGCGCAAACCAGATTTTCGTTGCTGACGACATATTCCCTCAGACCCTTGATGTAATCCACACCCGATCCGCACCCCTGGGGATCGAGGTGATCCAAGGGAATCCGGACACGTTCACATTTACAGAAAAAATCTTTGGCGCGATCATCCAGTATCCGAATCAATTCGGCGAAATAAACGATTACCATGCCTTTGTTGAGAAGGCGCATACGAACAAATCGATGGTGGCAGTGGCTGCCGACATCATGAGCCTGGTCATGCTGACGCCCCCGGGCGAGTGGGGTGCCGACGTGGCTTTCGGTTCGACACAGCGTTTCGGTATCCCGATGGGTTACGGCGGCCCTCATGCCGCATACTTCGCCACCCGCGACGATTTCAAGCGCCAGATGCCGGGCCGGATCATCGGGGTATCCGTCGATGCCAACGGCAACAGGGCACTTCGAATGGCTTTGCAAACGCGTGAGCAGCACATCAAGCGCGAACGTGCCACGTCCAACATCTGCACTTCGCAGGTATTGCTTGCCGTGATGGCGGGCATGTACGCTGTGTACCATGGTCCCTGCGAACTGAAGAAAATCGCGCGCCATATCAATATTCTCACCGGGGTGCTTGCACAGGAGGTTCAGAAATACGGGTACAAACAGCTGAACAGGAATTTCTTTGATACGCTGCTGATCGGGATCCCGGGACATGTGAAGATGGATGACATCCGGAAGAGTATGCTGGAGCATCAGATCAACCTCCGGTATATTGACGAAAAACATCTGGGCATCAGCGTGGATGAACTGGCCGAACTGGCGGACATCAACCTCATCCTTTGTATCCTTGCCAAAGCAGCCGGGAAACCATGCGCTGAATTCATCTGCAACCCGAAGGAATGCGAGAAGA
>DAIRDK010000064.1:0-12438 GCA_036796175.1 Bacteroidales bacterium
AAAGAGACATGAAGAGTATGGAGTCAGGAGACGTGTAGCGAACGCCGAAAACCGAATACCGGATTGTCTTTTGCAAAAATTACTACAACTCGATCTGAGTGTGAGATTTTCTGCAAATCTGAGCAGGAATGATCTGATCATCCGTCGAATCCTGCCACATGCCACATGCTGCATGCCACAAGTCATCTGCAATTATCCAATTCTTGCAACACCCGATCCGGATATCCCGGAAACCCATTCTCGTTCCGCTCTGCCAGGAGGTAATTTTGGCTGAAACAAAAAATCTGAACCATGAAAACAATTTTATCCATACATATCCCGGTCATTGATCCGTCACTCGGTCATGACCTCTTCAGCCGGATTTACCTCGCTGCTTTCTTCCTGGCCATCGTTGTATTTCTCACTGCCGGCCTCAGAAAAAAGATTCCCGTATATACCCTCCTGCTTACACTCACCACATCTGTTTTCTTTTTCATTCTCGGCAACAAGCTGTTTGCGTGGTCAGGAGAGGACTGGCATAATTTGTTTACCGCTCACATATGGCCTGTTCACGGACGGAAGACAATGATCGGGGGATTGGCGGGACTTGTCGTTGCCCTTTTCCTCCTGTCACCCAGGATCCGCAGGCAAAGAAGCCTGATCGACCTGATGGCTTTCGTCATCCCCGCCGGGATGATCATTCAGCGTGTGGGATGTCTTCTGGCCGGATGCTGTCATGGCACGCCAACCACCCTTCCCTGGGGGATCACGTATACGGCACATTCTCACGCCTGGATATCACAGGTACTCTCCGGGACCATTACTCCCGGTTCAACCGGATCATTACCGGTCCACCCTACCCAGGTGTACGATATGCTGGGCTGCCTTATGATCATGATCCTGGTCGCAATAGCAGGAAAGAGACTGAAGGCCCCGGGTAGCCGTCTGCTCCTGGCTGTCGCCTTGTACGGCATCGTTCGGTTCTGCATCGATTTTGTGAGGGATCCCGGTTGCGATTTCGTTACGGGTTCGTTCCTCGGACTGAAACTGATCCAGTGGGGAGTGGCAGCCGGTGTGGTGGTGATATTTGCCTTAATTCTTTACCGTGAGTACAAGTACACCGGTGACAAAACTGAGCCCGAAGCCCGCCCCGATACGCCCGGTGTCATGCTCACCCGGACCGCTCTCCTGTCGGGCCTGTTCTTTATCTTCCTGCCTTCCTTCGGCATGGCGGAGCGGATAGTCAATGGGTTCCTTTTATCCCTGCTGGTTGCTTTCACGTGCCGGCAACTTCTGCGCCATGTCACAGTGGCCGGTTTCAGGATGGCAACTCTCCTGTCCGTTTTTGCCGTCATCCTGCTGAGCAGTCAGACCGTCATCCCGACCGATCCCGGCAAAAAAGTGGGTTACGTGGAGATTTCCCTTTCGGGCGCCACAAACACATTCTATAACACCTACCGGCCGGTTGTATCCGAGTTGGTCCAATCTACGGATTGTAACGGCAATCCTACTTCTTATTATGACCTTGCCTGGGGAGATCCCGTTCCGATGAAGCACCAAACGGTGATTGGCGGGATTGACATCCGGAAGAAATTCAATCTCGACCGTTACCGCCGGATCTCGGCCGGAGCGGGTCTGTACCTGGGCTCCGACCTCGTGAATGTTCCCGAAGCCGGCCTGCATCAGAGCAATTTCATCTGGGCCGTGAATCCTTCGTTCACCTTCGACCAGCGATGGATTGGGTTCAAGGCCGGCCTGGTGTTCGGGACGTTTTATTTCTCCGGGCAGGAAAAAGATGTGGAACCTGATAACGCCAACTATGACGGGGCGCTGAAACCCTTCCATTTTATGCCCCAGCTGGGGCTCCGGCTCGGGCCTTATGATCTATTTTATGCAGAAGTAAAAGCCTTTGATCACGTCCCGCCGATCGATCCCCTCTATCCCTTTACCTTCGGTATCGGGTCCGGCTTGGGAAAAGTGAACGGCACTAAAATCAGCGTCGGGTATTCAATGTCTCACCTGGCATATGTAGAGGGTTATTTCCCTATTCATGACAAAGTCGTCATCCAGGGCTCCATCGCCGGCAATTTCCAGTTGGAAACAAACCAGAAATGGTCGGCTTCACTGGGGCTCTGTTTCCGGTTCAATTACCAGGAAAAGGAGAGAACAAGAAGGTAGGGATAACCAGCAGGGGGCAGGGGGCAGGGGGCAGGTAATAAATATTATTAATTGTTTTCCAGTTCTTTCCTCACCGCTTCCAGCTCCTTCAGCTTCTCCTCATCCACCTTCGGGTACCGGAGGTCGAGGGATTCGAGGGCATCGATCAGTGCTGCCGCCACTACCAGCCGGGTGTACCATTTGTTGTCGGCCGGGACCACGTACCACGGGGCATGCTTGGTCGCCGTTTCGCGGATCATTTCCTCATAGGCCTCCATGTAATCGGTCCAGAAGGCTCTCTCTTTCGCGTCACCTGCAGAAAATTTCCAGTTTTTATCGGGATCTTCGATCCGTTCGAGGAACCGTTTTTTCTGTTCCTCCCGGGAGAGGTGGAGGAAAAACTTGAGGATCACTGTGCCATTGCGGGCCAGGTAGTGTTCATAGTTCCGGATATCCTGGTAGCGCTGTTCCCAGATCTCCTTTCCGTTCAGTTCCTCCGGGAGTTTTTGTCCGAGCAGGATCCCGGGGTGAACCTTCACCACCAGCACCTCCTCGTAGTAGGAGCGGTTGAAGATCCCGATGCGTCCCCGTTCGGGGAGTTTCAGGTTGCACCGCCAGAGGTAGTCATGGTCGAGGTCGGTGGCGGTCGGTACCTTGAACGAAGTCACCTCGCAGCCCTGCGGATTGATCCCCGACATGACATGCTTGATGGCCCCGTCCTTGCCGGCGGCATCCATGGCCTGGAAGATCATGAGCACCGACCACCGGTCCTGTGCCCAAAGGCGGTCCTGCAGTTTCGCGATCGCCTTGATCCCCTTTTTCAGTGCCTCCTTCGCGCTCTCCTTATCGACCCCCGGGGCCCCGGATGTATCACCAGGATCGATATCCTTCAGGTGAAATTGTTTCCCTTCGGTGATTTTATACGGCGCGCACAGCGTCTGCGCAGCCTTGATGATATCAGCAGTTTTCATGTGTTATTGTTTTTATTTTTTTACCACAGAGTATCACAGAGGGATCACAGAAGTACACAGAGTACTCTCTGTGAATCTCATTATTTCCCAGTGTTCCTTTTTAAGCATCAGGTGCTTCAGTCAACCTCTCCGATCTTCATTTTGAATATGCAATATACGGCTTTTAGAAAATGGGACTCCACCTCACCACCTCACCACCTCACCATCTCACCACCTTCAAGGCAGGGGGCAGGGAGTCAGGAGGTCAGGAAGTCAGGAGTCAGGAGTCAGAAAGTTTTGAGTTTTGAGTTTTGAGTTTTGAGTTTTGAGTTTTGAGCTAACAATTAGCTGGGAAGCGCAATAAGCGTTGGTATGTTCCGAGCCGGTGACGAAATAATTCGATGCCCGGCAACCGCCCAGGCAGGCATCTCGTGCATCACAAGTCCGGCAGTAACCGGCCAGCTGATCCTCCCGGAACTTGCGGTTATAGGCAAAACTGTCCGGATGGTTCCAGATCTTTTTCAGGGAGTGGTATCTCACATTGCCCTCGATGAACGCTTCATCATACATGGCTCCGCATCCCTTGATATTCCCCACGCTGTCGATGAACACGCTGGTGATCCCCGCCTGGCATCCCTCCCAGTACGAAAAGGGGGATCTTCTGCCCCGGATGAACGATTCATGTTCATCGTAATAGCCGATATTATCCCCGGCGACCACGAGCATTCGGCCATCCAGGTTTTTCTCATGAATAAAGGCGGTGAGTTTAGGGATCCTTTCCGGGCGCAGGATCAGGTCGTGCTGGCCGGCTATATTGCCCATCGGGTTGACCAGCTGGATCTGCCATAATTTGACACGATTCACGACCAGGTAGTGGTAGAGCCCTTCCAGGTCGGGGTAGTTGGTCTCCATCAGCGAAGTCACCACACCGATCTCGATCCCGTGACGGTTGAGCAGGTCCATTGCCTGTTTGAGTCGTTTGAACGACTCCGGGTTTCTCCGGATGAAATTATGAGTTGGTTCCAGTCCGTCAATGGAAAGTCCCACATTCGTCAGTCCGGCGGTCAGGATCTGTTGGATCCGCGGTTCCCCGATATGGAAGCCGTTGGACATGATGTTCACCATCATCCCTCTATCCGAAAGATAATGTCCCAGTTGTTCCCATCCCCGGAACAAAAAGATCTCCCCCCCGATGAAAGTCACCTCTTCACAGCCCAGGTCTGAAAGTTCCTCCGCAACGGGGTAGCACTCCGCCAGGGAAAGTTCTTTCCGGCGTGCACTGCCTCCCACTGAACCGCAGTGCATGCAGTTCAGGGAGCACTTCAGGGTGAGTTCCCACAAACACGATATCAGCCTGTACTTTGGCCTCACATGAACCCAACCACCTTTTTTTCGATCAGGCTGTCGGTGATGTTGATCCCCGTAACAGCCGTTTTAAGCTTCAGCGCTTCCTTGACCTGCACCATTTGTTCATCGGTGAGGTAGAGGTACCAGTCGCCTTTCCGGATCCCGTGGAAGGGGATCTTGTACGACGCGGGGCACTTGATCGGGCCGGGTCCCACAATGATCCGGGTCCAATCCCTGATCTTGACTTTTGCACCGGGGGATGCGGTTACAAAATCCCGGACCATCCTCTTCTGCCATGAAGTCAGGTACAGGACAAGTGGTTTTGAATCTGTTGCCATAGTCTGAGAATTAAGTGAAAAAATGATCAAATAAATTTACTTCTGTCACAAACTAAAATCAATCGCCTGAAATCAGTAGGTGGGAGTGAGTACTGATGTTTTGGGATAACGGATCAAATAGTGAAATCCTGCCTACCGGCAGGCAGGCGTGAAATAGTGAAATGGTGACCGGTAACTCAGTAACTCGGTAACTCAGTAACTCGGTAACTCAATACTATTGTGCCCCTGGTGTGCGCTATTGTGCCTATCGTGGTAAAAAAAAGAGTATGAAGAATATGAAGAGTATGAAGCAAATTACATGTACCGCCTGACTTTTTGCCTGTATGCCTCCCATTCCTCCCCGAACCTCTGCTCCAGGAACCTCTCCTCCCCCAGGGTGATCCTGTAATGGATCACTATTCCATACACCGCCAGCACGATATTCACCGGGTCGGGGAAATACAGCATCGAGGCGATGCAGATCATAAACACCCCGAGGTAGATCGGGTTCCGTGACCAGGCGTAGATCCCTGAGGTAATAAGCGAAGTCTCCTCTTTCGGCAGTCCGACCCGCAGGGAGTTTTTCAGCCCGAAGAAAGCCACCACCAGCACGAACGTTCCGAGGCACAGTACGATTGTTCCGGCAACAGCCATGAGAAATGGCGTTTGATACCACCCCATCCGGGGCACGATCGCCTTCACCAGGCACAGGGTCCAGGAGGTAAAGAGGCCGATCTTCCCGCTGAGGAACCAGAACTTCCCGATCGTATGATCGCCCCAGGCTGCTATACCCGATCCCGAAAGCCGGTAACCGGCGATCAGCAGCCCGAGCCCCTGGATGATGAAGGCGGCGATGAGGATGTAGCGGGTTGGTTCCAAGGGGTAAAGGTAGGGAAGATGTTCGATGTTCGGTATCAAGAAAATCTGCTAAAACCGCAGTGGACGCAGAGGTCATCGCAGAGGATCGCAGAGGTTAAGCCTCAGCGTAACTCTGCGGTAAAAAAAGAAAATAAGGAATATGAAGAATATGAGGTCAGGATAATATCTTCTCAAAAACATCTCTCCATGAGAATACTGGTTCTTGTATCGGAGCCATGGATTCCTCATCAAGAAACTCAGAGGCCTGTCCCTGGATTGTAAAGGCCTTGGCTATTTCAATGTCCGCATTTAATTCAGTTGGCTTATCTATCCACAAGTAACTCTTTTGACTGATCATCTTTTCGGTCGTGACGGGTACGGCAACAGGCTTAACCGCAAGTTTCCTTAAAATATCGAGGATCGATTCCAGTTCCGGGTGTTTGATCTCCTTTCTTAGCTTGAGGAGGAACTTAAGGATTTTTGTGGCGAGGTCAGGATCAGTAATAACCAGGGTGAAGATCGAATACTGGGGGTCGGAGTAGTAATACAACCCTTTATCCTGCCCGATCGGAGCGTTGAAGCCGAGGATGTCGCTCCGCATCACCCGGATGTCGTCGCGGATCGTCCGTTCGGATATCCTGTCGTACCGCCCGCGGGAATCGGCCAGGGCCGCGGAGCAGGCGTCGATGAGTTCTTCGATCGACCACTTGCGCCGGCCCCCGTAGAGGCAGCTGTTGATCGTTTTATAGCGGATCAGTGCATTCAGTGTTTTGGGCATGGCAAAAAAATTTTCCCAATGCAGAAAGACTGCAACGGGTGGAGTTTCCTTTGATGCGTGAATGAGATCAACAATAAAAGTAAAAAAAAGAAACGACATGGAAACAACAGCAAAAACAATGATCGCGTACGGCAACTGTACGCTGGTCCAGTTATCCGCAAAGCCCGGGGCTTCATTCAAATTTGGTCCCGGCGGGCCCGCCATGAAGAGCGGGGGCCTGGTCATCTCCGAAGCCGACAGTTTTGGCGTCGTCGGCAGGCTGGTTGCGCTGAACAACACCGATGAATTCCTCCTCCTCACCGACGCCGACATCCTGGTCGGGGCTAAGCAGAACAGGGTGCTGAACAAATCGCTCCTCCTCGCCCCTCATTCAAAGACCATCTTAGACGTCTCCTGCATCGAACGGGGGCGGTGGCATTATACCTCGAAGGATTTCAGCTCTCCTTCCACCCTGGCCGATGCCGACCTCAGGAAGACCAAAGCACAGTCCCTGTCAGACGCGCAGGTCCAGCTCCGGTCAGCCCCGGATGTCCAGTCAAAAGTGTGGTGCCACATTTCCAATGAACTCGCTGAGAACAACGTCATTTCCCGGACCGAAAGCTATGCGGATCTGGTCTCCGGCAAGGAAAAAATGACCCGAAGCCCCTACCCCATGTTCAAACCTGCAGAAGGCTGCAACGGGTTAGCGGTGATTTTCGGCAACCAACTCTCCTGCATCGACATTTTCGGTACGGACGAGGTATTCCGGTACTATTTCCCGAAACTGAAGGAAGCCGCCTTCCTGAAAGCCCGGACAGGCAAGGAGGCAGTCGCCATGGATCCACACGAAGCGAAATTCAGGGTTCTGGACCATCTGGATCATTTTGAAGCCGCCGAAAAGATCCAGGATCGGAACTACCCCGGCACAGGTTCATATTTTTTCCGCCACGGCAACGCTTTCTGGGGCTTTGAGCTGGAGAATGCGGGGGAGGTTATACACCGCGGACTGTTTGCAGAATGATACAGGGATGCAGGGATACTGGATCAAATCTTGAAATGGTGAAATCGCGGAATGGCGAAATATCAACTCAGTAACTCGGTAACTCGGTAACTAAATCAAGTTTTGAGTTTTGACTATTGAGTTTTGAGTTAAAAACTTGACATCCCCCCTCCCGATGTTGTATCTTTGCACAGCATCAAGAACCCTTGGATGGGTGCCAACCGAGTGGGAACACCACGGTGGCAAAGCGATGCGGGCCGCGAGGGTCAAAAATGTTCCGTTTTTTTATTTCCTCACGTTTCCGCTGAGTTTTTCCGATGCAGTGATGTTTAACCTTAAAACCTTATTGCTATGGAAACAAAAAACAGTGAATCGTACCAGTTAATGACCATTCTTGATATCCAGTTCCCGTTCGGACGCAATAAATCCGAATTCCGGAGTCTCCCGATGGTTGATGGAAAATTCTCCTGGGAAAAGGAATTTGAAGCCGTTTTCCAGAACATTCCTATCAGGATCAGGATTCATTCGGGTACGGGTGGTCCCCTGGCGGATTATATGAAGATAGAGGGAACGATCGGGGATCATACTTACATTTTCAAGGGAATGTCGGGTTACATGGGCGGAGGTTTTAATGGAAAATTTCGTGAGGAATTCGTATTCGGGGATGTGAAAATTATCTGCCACAATTTTTTCAGCAGGTGCAGAATTGAAGGGTACGGATTGCCTGTGCCGCCTGTTCTACCAAATCCCCGTTGGAAGAAGCAGAAGCGTAAAAGGCGCAAGAACCGTTTACCGGAACGCTGGAGGCAGGCACATCTTAGTTCCATCAACAAAGAAAGACAGTCATGAAGCCGGTTGATCAGAATCTAAATCCCGGCCGCCCTGAATTTCTGCTGGGGTATCGAATGCCGGATGGTGGCATGTGGCATGTAGCAGGTGGCAGGTGGCATGTGGCATGTAGCATGGAGAATGTTTCGTCTTTCTTAATTTGAAATTTAATTCTTCTTTCGTCATTCGTAATTCGTAATTATTGTTCTTCTATTTATGAAGCATCAAGAAACCCAAACCGGGTTACCAACCGGGAAAGGCACCACGGTGGTCAAGTGATGCGGACAGTCACAGTCAAAAAAGCCATTTATGAAAACACGAGATTATTTTATTGACCTTTTTGAAAGGATTTCGGCGTTCTGGAATGGGTTCTGGATCGGATTCCTTGATGGAGAGTTTCCTCCAGATCAATCCATGACTCCCGAGCCCCCTTTCATGGATTTTCTGAGGGAGCGAAACGAGAATATGCGAGGCAGAACAGTGCCCATCCGCCACCCCAACATGATTCCCATTCCAAAACTCCCCGCCAGGCCCCTGCCAGCACCGGCAAAGACAGAAGCATCTCCGGGAAATCAGCCTGCTCCTGTCTCCAGGCCTGCGAACACGGGCATTACGTCCACTCCGGTAAAAACGTATCGTCCCGATGCCGAATACATATACCATTGCACGATCGATGTCGAATTCCTCTTCCCGGAACCCAGGTTTGATACGTTCCGGTTCGACGTGTTATTACGACCGTTCATGGATCTTAAGCAGGATGAACGGTTTTACAGTTATACCTTTTTCCATGGCAGGCGGGCCTTCCGTTTCTTCCTCAATGGCGGAACATCCCGTTACCTGTATGAGGGCAAATCTTTACCAGTCCCTGCTTTTATACTCACTTCGCTAACAGAAATGGTTAAGGCTGATGACAAGGGCAACCGTCAATATTTCATCAGCTACACCATCCGCGACAAGAAACACCGGAAACGCCGGTTAACAGCGAAAGAGACACACAAGCAGGGGATCCTGGAGGTCCTGGAGTTCTTCTTCAGGCTTCAGTATTACGACACCTGGGAGGAGTATGATGAATATCATGAACTCTGCCCCGAACTTAAGCTGAGGGCCTGTGATATTCGTGACCAGCTTCGGCGGGATCTGTGTGAGTCCGGGATGAAGTTGATATGAGAAAAAAAGGCGACTTGATTTTACCATTTCGCCTTTTTACCATTTCGAATTTGATCTGTCGGGGCGAGAAGACTCGAACTTCCGACCCCTTGCACCCCATGCAAGTACGCTAGCCAACTGCGCCACGCCCCGAACGAGGTTGCAAAGATAGTAAAAAAACTTTCACGCCATTCCTACGGGCTGGCGGATGTTGGATATTGGATGTTGGATGCTGGAAGATAGATAATTACGAGTTACAAAGGGCGAAAGACGAATTAAATTTCAAATTACGAAAGACGAAACATGCCACATGCATAAAATGGTGAAATGGTGAAATGGCGAAATCGCGAAATACCCCTGCTACTTGACTTTCAGCAATTCTCATCGTATATTCGTAACAGTCAAATTATTACGGGCCTTCTTGGATCCTTGTATCCTTGTATCCTTGTATCCTTGAATCCATGTGTCAAATCGTAAAATCATGAAACCTGAAGATTACGAAAAACGTCCCTGGCATCTGCGGGGGTGGCTGTGGACGGCAAGGATATTGGGAACCCTGGTGGCAGCTTTGCTGTTGTACCTTGGAATCTCTGAGTTTTTAGAAGAAGTTCGCGGTGATAGCCCGTCACCGCTGGTCACGCTGATCAACGGACAGTACTTCTTATTCTTCTGCCTGGTGTTCGCATTCGTCGGACTGGTCCTGGCCTGGTGGAAAGAATGGCTGGGCGGCGCGATCGCATTCCTCGCCGTGGTCGTGCTGTTCATCGGGTGGCAGGACTTCCATGTGGGGTTGATACTTGGAATGTTCTTTTTTGCGTTGCCGGGCGCTTTGTACCTGGTCTATTGGGGGCTGGTGTACCGGTTCCATCGGAGCCAGAGTACAGGTGATTGACATCGCCCTCATCAGTTTTTTGGAACACTGATGAACACGGATTTATACGGATTTGCACTGTTTTTTTTACCGCAGAGGACGCTGAGGCTTGCGCAGAGTACCGCAGAGTTTACCTCCTGACTCCTGACTCCTGACTCCTGACTTCCTTCACAAATCGCGAAATCGTGAAATCGTGAACTCGTGAATTACACTCATTTGTGTTGTTGAAACAGCCAGTTAAGGAGCATGGGATCCGAATAGGCTGCCAGCCAGGCGAAGTGGCCGGTGCCGGGGTAGAGGGTCAGGCCGGGATGGGCGCCGGCGGCTGCCAGGGCTTGGGCCATCCTGAGGGAGTAACGGGGATCCACGCCGGGATCCTCCGACCCATGGAAGATCCAGATCGGGATTCGCGCGATCGTGGATGCCCTGGATACATCTCCCCCACCACAGACGGGAACGGCAGCGGCAAAAAGATCCGGGTACCGCATGATGGCATCAAAGGTCCCGTATCCCCCCATCGAGAGGCCTGTGATGTAGATCCGTGTGGTATCGACCTGCATG
Organism: Bacteroidales bacterium; assembly: GCA_036796175.1. GTDB lineage: Bacteria > Bacteroidota > Bacteroidia > Bacteroidales > FEN-979 > DAIRDK01. The sequence continues at coordinate 10,772 of DAIRDK010000064.1, forward strand.
GTCATTATGAGCTGATGAATGAGCCCGATCACCAGCTGCATCGGTCTCGCGGGTTCCGGATTCATCTTGCACTCCGCGGCTTGCTCGTTTTCGGCAAAACTGGCCCACTCCTGGTCCGGGGGGCATTGCGGCGCGACCACGATCGCCGGGTACATGACCATCGCACGGTCGGTGGCAAAGTTCGAAACACCCCACTTCAGCTGCGCTTCGTTGTCGGTGCCACGCTCCCCGGAACCGTGAAGGAACATGATGAGAGGGTATTTACGCAGTGTATCGTAATCCGATGTGAGGATACGATAATTCAGGGTGTCGGCGCCGTCGGTATAGTGCGCGTAGCCCCAGCGGGAGGAGGATTGGGGTAAGGAGGGGGTGGAGAGGAGGGATAGGGCCAGGATGAGAAATGCTGGGAATTTGATGTTATTTTTCATGATGTTGTGTCGTAGTTTGATTTACACCTAAAGATACAACGTTTTTTTAACCGCAGAGGACGCGGAGGAATACGCAGAGGGACGCAGAGTTTTCAATTTTCAATTATCAATTATCAATTTTCAATTATCAATTACCTTTGGTAAATGGTGAATGCGGTAGTACAGCTGATCCTGAAAGAAGAGTTGACCCCAGAGGGGAGATTCATCTACGGTTTTGCGGACCTGAGGGAACTGTTGCTGCCCAAATTTGACGGCTTCAGTCATGGGATCTCAATCCTCAGGCGGCTTGACGACCGGATCGTGGACCAGGTGACGGATGGGCCGACGGAGGAGTACCTGGAGCATTATCTGGCCGTAAATCTTGAAATGCAGGCGGTGTGCGAGCGAATCGCCCGCCGGCTGGAGGCGGAGGGCGTCAGGGCGCTGGCGGTGAAACCTACGGTCTCCTCATCGCCGGCAGCGTTCGATAAAGCCCTCCCCGATCTCAGGTACGAAATTTCCCACAAACTGGTGGCCACCCGGGCCGGATTGGGATGGATCGGGAAGACGGACCTGTTCGTGTCGAAACTGTTCGGGGCGCGGCTGAGGCTGGCAAGCATACTCGTAGACCGGGAACTGAAGCCCGGCCACCGGCCGTTCAACCGCTCCCGCTGCGGAATGTGCAGGATCTGTGTGGATAAATGCCCCGCCCGGGCGGCGACCGGGCAACTGTGGGATATCCATACCGACCGGGACCTGTTCTTCGATGCCTTCAGGTGCAGGGAACAGTGCAGCGTGTTCGGACGAAAACTTAGGCTGGACCGGAGGATCTGCGGAATCTGCGTGGCGGTTTGTCCGATAGGTGACCGACCTTCATAGTTTTTTTAACCGCAGAGGACGCGGAGGTTTGCGCAGAGGTTCGCAGAGAAGTTTGATTCTCTATTATTAATTATTAATTACTAATTATTAATTATCAAAATGCCCTACCAACCTGTCACCCGGCTTTCGCAGCAGCTCGGCATCATCTTCAGCGCATCGTTCGCCGGATTCATGGTGATGCTCGACAACAACATCGTCAACATCTCCCTGCCTTACATCGCCAGGTATTTCAGCATCGGAACGAGCATGGTCGTTCAGATCACGCTGGTCTATTTCCTTGTGCTCTCGGGCACGATGATCCTCTTCGGCAAGCTGGCCGACAAGTACGGCGTCAAAGTCATCTTTATCTCCGGGTTTGCCATTTTTACTGCCAGTTCGCTG
>DAIRDK010000065.1:0-12277 GCA_036796175.1 Bacteroidales bacterium
AAGTGGTAGGTTTTTCGTTTTCGTACTCCATAGCAGACATCGTTAATAACCAGACTAACGTTAGGAAGATATATCGGGTCAGTTGCTTTTGAGCATTCGGTTTATTTATTCACCTGGAACGTACGGTCTCCGTTCTTCAGGAAACCGACGATCTGCCTGGCTGCGGCAATCCCTGCGTTAATGTTGGCCTCTTCGGTCTGGGCGCCCATTTTCTTCGGTGTGAAGAAATAACGACCCTTGTATGCGGCTTCGAACTCCGCTTTGTTTGAGGGTTCAACATCCGACAGGTAGGCAAAATCCTTCCGTTCGGCAAAGATCTTCAGCAGATCAGGTTCATGGATGACTTCAGCCCTGGCGGTATTCACAAGGACTGCCGGGGTTGGCATCTTCGAGAGCAACGCATAGTTGACCGAGAGTTTGGTCTGGCTGTTGGCAGGAATATGCAGAGAGATAAAATTGCATTTTGAGTAAAGTTCCTCTGCGCTCCCGACCCGGTTCACGCCATCCCGCTCGATCTCTTCTTTAGGGATAAATGGATCGAACGCGTAGACCTCCATCCCGAACCCCTTGGCAATCCGGGCTACATTCTTACCGACGTATCCGTAGGCATGGATGCCCAGTTTTTTCCCTTTCAGTTCGAATCCCGATTTCCCGTTGAAGAAGTTGCGGAAATAATAAACCATCATACCCAGGGCCAGTTCGGCCACGGCGTTGGAATTCTGTCCGGGTGTGTTCATGGCAACCACGCCCTTGTCAGTGGCTGTCTGCAGGTCGATGTTGTCATAACCTGCACCGGCCCTGACGATGATCTTGAGGTTTTTCCCCGCCTCGATCACGGACTTGTCTGCCTTATCACTGCGGATGATGACGGCATCTACATCGGCGACGGCTTTAATAAAATCATCCTGGCTTGTGTAATTTTCAAGAAGGACCAACTCGAAACCGGCTCCTTCAACCACTTCGCGGATCCCTTTGACGGCGACCGGGGCGAAGGGCTTATCTGTGGCGATCAGTACTTTTGTCATATCTGGTTGGTTTCTTTCCGGGCAAATCATGAATTGCCCTATGCGTTTGTTTTTTCGAATTCGTTCATGCAATCGATGAGGGCCTGTACACTTTCCATTGGCAGTGCATTGTAGGTGGAGGCGCGGAAGCCGCCGACCGAACGATGGCCCTTTATGCCGACCATGCCTTTGCTCTTGGCGAACTCCATGAAGGCTTCCTCCTTGTCCTTGTACTGTTCTTTCATGACAAAGCAGATGTTCATGAGCGAACGGTCTTCTTTGGCAACGGTTCCGACGAACATCCGGCTGTTGTCGATCGTATCGTACAGCAGGGTTGCCTTGGCTTTATTCATCTCTTCGATTTTGGATACCCCGCCCAGGCCTTTGATCCACCTCAGGGTTTCAAGGCAGGTGTAAATGTTGACGCAGGGGGGAGTATTGTACAGCGAACCCTCCTTGATATGGGTAGCGTAGTTCAGCATGGTCGGGATCTTGCGGTCGGTCTTCCCGAGAATATCCTCCCGGATGATTACGAAAGTAACTCCGGCGGGGCCGAGATTCTTTTGGGCGCCTCCATAGATCAGGGCATACCTGGAAATGTCGACCGGGCGGCTCAGGATGTCGGATGACATGTCTGCAACCAGGGGGACCGGGCTCTCCATGTCATACCGGATCTCCGAACCGAAAATCGTATTGTTGGTCGTGATGTGGAAGTAATCGACATCCGCCGGAATGGCAAATCCTTTCGGAATATAGGTGAAATTCTTGTCTGCAGAGGATGCGACCACATTCACCTCCCCGAACAGTTTTGCTTCCTTGATCGCTTTCTGCGCCCAGGCGCCTGTTTCCAGGTATGCTGCCTTGGTTTTAAGCAGGTTGTAAGGAACCATGGCGAACTGGAGGCTGGCCCCTCCTCCGAGAAAGAGAACATGATAGCCTTGCGGAATGTTAAGCAGTTCTTTGAACAGGCTGACTGCTTCGTCGATGATAGCCTGGAAATCTTTAGTCCGGTGAGAGATTTCGAGAATGGACATGCCAATGCCGTTCAGGTCAAGAATGGCTTTGGCCGTGTTTTCAACAGCCACCCGCGGGAGAATGGATGGCCCGGCATTGAAATTGTGCTTTTTCATGATGGGGTTTGTTATTTTATTGTGATGTTTAGTTGGTTTTTCCCTGCAATATTAACAAAACAAACAACAATTCTCATGTCGAAGTCAAAATTAAGCAATTTTTAAGAAGAAATCAATAGGGTTTTTGAAATATCCTATTGGCCGTGACTTTGGGGAGGGGGTTTGGGTTTTTGATAGGGATTCCGCGCATCCACCCCGGTGACCCGGCTCCAGCATCCGTCCGAATACACGAATCCATCCATCACATCCGATGCCGGAACGTAATATTCATATCTGCCGGTCATTTGCGGATCCATCGGGACGATCCGGTCGCAGACGATCATCATCTGCCTGATCCGTTGTGTTTCGAAGGCGCGTTTTGAAGCGTTCCATTTGCTGGCCGTTACGACGGACTGTTTTTCATAGCTGAGCACCATAGAGGCTTTTGCAGAATACCGGAAGATTATTCGGCAGGAATCCAGCCGGTTTTTTTCGCAGAATATCCGGGCGCCGAATACCACGGATCCGTCTTCTTGGAACGAGAGGACATCGATCAGCCGGGAGGAGACCAGGGCGTCGATGCCCCGCCAGCCCAGCAGGGTGTAGTACGTGGCACCCGCTTGCTGCCTGACCGGGATCACCTGGTAATAGACGGCACCGTACCATCGGTCGGGCGGGAGCAGGGCCCGGCCCGGTTCCGGAACGGAATCGGCGGCATCATTCAGCCTGATGATGCGTGACGAGTCCCCTTGTTTGGGTGCGGTTTGAAGGATGCCGGTGTAACGGAACCGACCCTCTTCCGAAGAAAAGGACCAGGTAAAAAACCGGAACCGTCCATCGGGAGATGCCGTGCAGGTGATTCCTTTCAGTGAATCGAACGTCCGGGTATAGGACCCCTTTGTGGCCAGTACCCGTTCAAAATCAATAGCGAACTGGTCATTCAATGCCTTGCGGGAGCTGTCTTCCACGGCCTTCCGGATGGCCTCCAGTTGCTTGTTCAGCTGAAGTTCCGCGTATTCGAACGAACCAGATCCCTGGGTACGGGCCTGTGATGCGGTGACGGCAACCAGATACAGAATTAGTACGATCCTCTTCAAACGCTTCGCTTTTGATTGTGTAAATTTGCAAAAAATTCGTCACCCGGCATGAATCTTGAGAAACGAATCGCTTCCTTTGTCGAACTGGGAACGCGCCTGGCTAACTTTGAGGAAGATGAATATCTGGCGGAGGCCGCATCGCTGGCTACCGTGGAGAATCCATGGTTCACTGCCGATTTTGTCCGTTATGCCTTATGGGAATGGAGCCGGGTACTGGAGCCGAGGGCCCTTACAAACTGGCTGATGCCATACCGGGACCGGATCCGGAACCAGGACCGGCCCAAAACGGTGGCGGTGGTGATGGCCGGTAATGTTCCCCTGGCAGGATTTCATGACATGCTGTGTGTGCTGCTTTCAGGACACCGGATCCTGGCGAAGCCTTCCTCGCAGGACAAACGATTAGCTGTTGCGATCGGGCAAGCCTTGGCCGCCATTGCCCCCGAATGGGCAGAGCGGATCATGTTCACGGAAGGAAGGCTGGGCTCATTCGATTCGGTCATTGCCACCGGGAGTGACAATACCTCAAGGTATTTTGAATACTATTTCGGCAGGTATCCCCATATCATCCGCCGGAACAGGAACAGTGCAGCGATCCTCACCGGCGATGAAACTGAATATGAACTACGTGAACTCGCCCTGGATATCTTCTTGTATTTCGGGCTCGGATGCAGGAGCGTTTCAACGCTATTCCTGCCTCAAGGTTTTGACCTTGAGCGCTTCCGGGAACCCTTCAGCCGGTTTGCCCCAATCATTAACCACAACAAATACAGGAACAATGTTGATTATCATAAATCAGTCATGCTGGTGAACCGGACCCCGTTCATCGATGGAGGCTTTTACCTGCTGGTCCAGTCCCAGGCACTTTCTTCACCCGTTTCCGTGATCCATTACGAATTTTATCGCCACCCGGACGACGTGGCGGAATGGATAAACCGGGAGCGGGATCACATTCAGTGTGTGGTTGGCCGGCCGGGTGTTCCAGGCTGTACAGCAACCCCGGGCACGGCCCAGTCGCCCGGACTAGACGAATATGCCGACAACACGGACACGCTGGCATTTCTGACGGAAAAAAATTAGAAACCGGGATATTGGAGATTGAAAGAAAATCTTTATCTTTGCACCCTTGTTTCTAAAAGCACCCATTGCAATGAAAAAAGACATTCATCCGAAGGACTATAGGCTGGTCGTTTTCAAAGACATGTCCAATGACTATAGCTTCATTTCCAAATCAACCGTCAAGACGAAGGAAACGATTGTTTGGGAAGACGGCAAGGAATATCCCCTGGTCAAGCTTGAGATCTCTCATACTTCTCATCCTTTTTACACAGGAAAGATGAAACTGGTCGATACCGCAGGACGCGTCGATAAATTCAAGAGCCGTTACCAGAAACATATCGAGAAGAAAAACAGCAAGTAAATTTGCTTTACAGACTAAAAGGCCTCCGTTTTTCGTTGATCTGGAGGCCTTTTTTATTGCTGATTGCCTATTTTTGCATGGACAAACTGAAAACGCATCACCGACATTAACATCTGTGCCCGATGAACTATATCCTGTTCGATGAAAGCAATGTAAGAACCAACCTCCTCCCGCTTACATTTATGCGCCCGGTGGCCGATATCCGCCTGGGGATCATGACCATCAGGGAAAAATGGGAAAAAATGCTGAAGACCAGGACGTCGACCCTGACCGACAGCTACCTCTCCAGAAAATTCCCGATCGTGAAGGAAAAGGAGAACATCCTGATCAACGGTTCCGTATGCCCAAACGATGAGATCATCAACGCGATCAGGAAACTGAAACCGAATCAGACGGTGATCTCATGTGATACGATCATTGCCCTGCATGTCTCCGAGGAAGAACTGGATCATATCGGGGATTCTTCAACCGAAGGCATCGAGGAGATCACAATCGGGGATGCCCCGATCAGGATCGGACATACCTGGGACATCTTTGCGAAGAATGATGCAGCAATCCGTGAGGATTTCATCCTGCTGACCAAAGGCAGGAAGTCACAGCCTTTGAGTTCATCCAACCGGATTCTCGGAGAGGAGAATATCTTCGTTGAGAAAGGAGCCCGGATCGAATGTGCCACGCTGAATGCCACAACCGGTCCGATATACATCGCCAAGGATGCCGAGATCATGGAAGGGGCAGTGATCCGCGGGCCTGTTGCACTATGTGACGGCGCGCAGGTCAAAATGGCTGCAAAGATCTATGGTCCCACGACCATCGGACCAAAATGCCGCGTGGGGGGAGAAGTGAACAGCAGCGTGTTGTTTGGTTATTCCAACAAAGCGCATGACGGTTTCCTTGGACATTCTGTAATTGCCGAATGGTGCAACCTGGGCGCCGATACGAATACCTCCAACCTGAAGAACACGTATGATGAGGTCCGCCTGTGGAGCTATGCAAAGCGCACATTCATCAATACTCATCTTCAGTTCTGCGGATTGATCATGGGCGATCATTCGAAATGCGGGATCAATACGATGTTTAATACGGGAACAGTGGTTGGAGTGAATGCCAATATCTTCGGATCCGGTTTCCAGCGGAATTTTATCCCCTCCTTTACCTGGGGAGGCACCTCCGGGTATGCTAATTACGATTTGAAAAAAGCGATCGAAGTCGCGGAGAATGTCTGTAAAAGAAGGAACATCCACCTGGATGAGACAGACAAGGATCTCCTGACCAGCGTCTACAATCTGACCTTAAGGAACAAAAGGCTCTGAGGAGCCTTTTTCATTATGGAATTCAAAGAAAAAGAAGATATCAGGCCCATCGTGTTTTCCGACCTGCTCGATGCAGAAACGGAATTCATCCCGCTTCTCTCATCTGAAGATGAAGAGGCCATGAACGCGGAGGAGGTCCCCGAGGTGCTTCCCATCCTCCCGCTAAGGAATACGGTTCTCTTTCCGGGCGTGGTCATCCCGATCACCGTGGGACGCGACAAATCCATTCGGCTGATCAGGGAGTATTACAAGAAGAACCGGATCATCGGGGTGGTTGCCCAGAAAGATCCTGCCGTTGAAGACCCGGAATTCAATGATCTCAATGTCATCGGTACGGTTGCTTTTATCATCAAGCTCCTGCAGATGCCCGATGGCAACACCACCGCGATCATCCAGGGGAAGCGACGGTTCCGGGTGATCGAACTGGTCCAGTCGGACCCGTATATCAAGGCTTCCGTCAGGGCCTTTGATGCGAAGGCAGAGCCCCCGCGAGACAAAGGTGAATTCAATGCGCTGATCTCTTCCCTGAAAGACCTGGCTATCCAGATCGTTCATAAATCACCTAACATCCCGACCGAAACCGCATTTGCCATAAAGAATATCGAGAGCCCCACGTTCCTTGTGAATTTCATCTCCTCGAACCTCACCATCGATTTAGGGGAGAAACAGAAACTCCTGGAAACGGCCGATCTGACCGACCGGGCCAACCTGGTGCTGGCCCAGTTGACGAAGGAACTTCAGATGCTGGAACTGAAACAGCACATCCAGAACAAGGTCAAGATCGACATGGACAAGCAGCAGCGGGATTTCCTTCTTAACCAGCAGTTGAAAACCATCCAGGAGGAGTTGGGGGGAACGCCCAATGCCCAGGAGGTGAGATCCCTTGCAGAGCAAGCCGAAGGCAAGAAGTGGTCGAAGGATGTGCGCGAGGTGTTCGACCGTGAACTGGCGAAACTGGAACGGATGCATCCGGCAGCAGCCGAGTATTCGATCCAGGCAAATTACCTGGAAACACTCGTTCAGCTTCCCTGGGGTGAATACACACCGGATAACCTCGACCTGAAACACGCCCAGCAGGTGCTTGATGAGGACCATTACGGGCTTGAGAAGGTCAAGCAGAGGATCATCGAATACCTTGCGGTGATCAAGCTGAAGAACGATATGAAATCACCGATCCTGTGCCTGGTAGGTCCTCCCGGAGTGGGTAAGACCTCTCTCGGGAAATCCATTGCACGGGCGCTGGGCCGGCGGTATGTGCGTGTTTCGCTGGGCGGACTGAGGGACGAGTCCGAATTGCGCGGGCATCGTAAAACCTACATCGGAGCTATGCCGGGGAGGATCATTCAAAGCCTGAAGAAGGTCAAGTCCTCCAATCCCGTGTTCGTCCTCGATGAAATCGACAAAGTGGCCGGGATGAATTACAGCGGCGATCCCCAGGCAGCCTTGCTCGAAGTGCTCGACCCTGAACAGAACGTGGCGTTCCACGATAATTACCTGGAAGTCGAATACGACCTCTCGAGGATCATGTTCATTGCCACGGCCAATACCCTCAGCACGATTCATCCCGCGTTACGCGACCGGATGGAGATCATTGAGCTTCCGGGGTACCTGATGGAAGAGAAGATCCAGATCGCCAAGCGCCACCTGGTACCGAAACAGTTGATGGAACACGGGATGAAAAAGAACAAATTCTCTTTCGACGATTCCATTATCGAAAAAGTGATCGAGGACTATACACGCGAGTCTGGAGTCAGGACCCTGGAGAAATCGATCGCCAAGATCATCCGAAGCCGTGCCACCTCCATCGTCATGAAAGAAAAAGCCGGCAAATCCATTGCCCTGAAGGATCTGACCAGGATCCTCGGTGCACCGATGTTCCAGGCCGAGAAAAGCATCACCAACGAGATCGCCGGAGTGGTCACAGGTTTGGCCTGGACCATGTACGGGGGGGAGATCCTGTTCATAGAGGCCAGTCTCAGCATGGGGAAAGGGGCTCTGACCCTGACCGGCAACCTGGGAGATGTCATGAAAGAGTCAGCGACGATCGCCCTGGCCTACCTCAAGGCACATTCCCGGATCTTTGGCATCGATCCTGCCGTGTTCGAAAAGTGGGATATCCATATCCATGTACCGGAAGGTGCCACGCCAAAAGACGGGCCATCGGCCGGGATCACCATGTTCACGGCGCTCGCATCCGCATTTACCCAGCGGAAAGTCCTCCCCGATATGGCGATGACCGGTGAGATCACCCTGAGGGGAAAAGTGCTGCCGGTGGGCGGGATCCGAGAAAAGATCCTGGCTGCCAAACGGGCCAGGATCAAGGACATCCTCCTTTCTAAAGAGAACAGGAAAGATATCGAAGAGATCAAAAAAGAGTACATCGAGGGGCTCAGGTTCCATTATATCGATGAGATGAAGGAGATCAATACGGTTGCCCTGCTGAAGAGCAAAGTGGACCACCCGTTGAAACTGATCTGACCTGTCCGTCTACCTCACCACAACCATCTTTCGCGTCTGGGAAAATGTTCCGGCATCCATCCTGCAAAAATAGAAGCCTGCAGGCAGCGTGTCGTCCGTAAGGATGTACTTGTAAACTCCGGGCTGATGACGGGCATTGACCGGAGTCATCAGGGTTTTGCCGTCGGCATCCAGGATCTCAATTTTTACATTGGAGGGCTGTTCGACGCTGTACGTAATGGTAGTCTGATTGGAAAACGGGTTGGGCTCATTTTGTCGCAATTCAAATCCGGTTACCGGTTCCTGATTTCCCAGAGAAAGCAGAATGACCGCCTCTGCCAGCACGATCTCGCGGTTGGGATCGAACGAGGAAAAGATGACCTGTTTCGAAAAAATGAATTCGTAGATCTGTGGGTTCGTGTCATTCCATACGGTGATCAACGTGTCGCTCTGATCGGTGAATGTGAAGCGGATCTCCACCGGCATCCTGTAAAAGACGCTGTTTCCTGCCTGCGTCACATTCATGGTCACTTTCCATGTGTCATTCCCAAGGTCATCATACGAGAAATAAATCACGTAGTTAGGATGGTCCGGAGCATAGACCCACTCGTCAAAGAACCACTGGTAATCCTGCCCTGTAACGCTGTTCACCCGGCTGATGAAGTCCTGGGTGATCGCATTCTTGAAACGCAGGTTGGTATCCGACGAATAGGCTGCCATCACCGCAAAGAATAGGGAATCGCCGAGGACATAACGGAGCTGATGAAGTACGCAAGATCCCTTATTGTAAGAGATGGCCTGGTTGTACAGGTCATTTGCACTCGGCGTGCTGATCGCCCATTCGGGGTTGTAGATCGGCCAGCCCGGATTGTTGCTGAGATAATAATTGGCTTCCGAGTTGACGCGGCCTTTGTATGTATCATATCCGCTGTTGCACTCCGCCCACAGATTGGTGCAGTAGGTTGCGAACCCTTCGTTAAGCCAGATGTCGGCCCACGTGCCGCAGGTGATCAGGTCGCCGAACCATTGATGGGAGTGTTCGTGTGCCAGGAGATAGGTGTCGTTGTACCCTCCCGGCATCAGGTTCACCATCGTTTGGTTTTCCATGCCTCCCCAGGGAAATGTAGCGGTCAGCGTGGCAAAACCGATCTTATTGAACGGGTAGTCGCCGAATTTCTCTGCATAGCAGTCGGTGATCAGCGGGATCTTCTGCCGGGCATTGGAGATCGACTCTGTTCCTTTGTAGTAAAGCCAGACCGGTACGCTGTCTGACGGGTTATTGAACTGGTGATACCACGTTTCGTTTCTTCCCCAGCCTGTTTTGGAGCAGAGTGTGACCAGGTAAGTGGCAACATTCTGCTCGCTTACCCAGTGGTACCAGAGTGAATCCCCGATCAGGGTTGAATCGGCAAGGTATCCTGTGGATCCAAGGCGTGCGCCGGCTGGGATCTTGACCGTGATATCGGTCGTGGCTTTATCCGAAGGCCTGTCCCAGCAGGGGAACCACTTTCTTGCGCCTTCCGGGGGGCAGTCGGTGAACACAGCTCCCGAGGTGGCATAGAATGCATGATCGTTGGCATCCTTATGCCTGTAAGAGATCCTGACGGTGACCACTTCGCCCGGGTTGTAGGTGCGGTTGAGATTTACGGTGAGCGTGTCGTTCGCATGGGTGAATGTAACCCCTGCCATCCGCACGCTGTCGATGTCCATCGAACTGTTGACCGCATTGAGCCTGATCGCATTCAGTGCACTGTCCACCCGAAATGCAATCTCCTCTTTCGCGGTGAAGCTGTCGGGATACGGGCTGGTAAAGCAACCGTAAATGTCGAGGCTCAGTTTATAATTGAGCACGTCATAACTGTGCTTCATGCAATAGGTGGCGGTGTCGGTGGTCCCCAACGCCCCGGAAAACAACGGGATGGCCAGGAATAGCAGCCACGTTGCCATGAAGAGGATCCGTTTCATATCGTGTTATTTCGAGATGATCATTTTCCTGGTGATCACCGTATCTCCGGCTTTCAACGTGTAGGAATAGAAACCGGAAGGAATGCCTGAACAATCCACGGTGATCGAATGCTGTCCCGCAGTGCGGAAGCCCGTTTCCAGGGTCATGACCGGTCGCCCCGTGATGTCGGACAAGGTCAGTTCAACCGGCATGTTTTCCTTTAATTCATAGATGATCCTGGTACTGGTTGAAACCGGGTTCGGTATGTTCTGAAGCAGGCTGACTTTCCCGGTACGGTCCGTGACTTCGGTCAGGCCGACCACGGTTGAACCTTCGCGCAACACGATCTGGTCATTACGGTCAAACTGCAGGTTAACCGGACGCTTGCTGAACGTCCAGTTGAATCCCTGGTAATTGACATCGTTCATGATCCGGATGGTGGTATCGGTGAAATCGGAGAAACGGATCCAGATTTCAACCGGCATCTGGAAAAAGTCGGGATTTGGTTGCACCTGGCTCAGGAACAGGTTCACTTTCCAGTCGCCATTGCCGAGGTCCTCAAAGTTGTAGGTATTGTGGTATTCCGGGTGGTTGGGTTCGAAGATCCATTCGTTGAAGAACCAGTCGTAGTTCCCTCCCGTGATCTCATTCACTTTGGCATTGAAATCGGATATTGTGGCCGATCTGTATTTGTATGCAGGATCGGCGGCATAGCTCTGCAATACCTGGAAGAACAGTGAATCGCCAAGCGTGTAGCGAAGCATGTGCAAAACACAGGCTCCCTTAGTATACGTGATGGCATAATTGAACAGGATGCCCGAGGAAGGCGTATTGATTGCCCAATCCGGAACGGAGATAGGCCACCCGGGATTCGCGCTCAGGTAATAGGAGGCATCGTTGTCGATATCCGCTTTGTACGCGTTATACCCGGCATAACTCTCATACCAGTATGCTTCGGACCAGGTGGCCAAGCCTTCATTCAGCCAGATGTCTGCCCAGGTGGCACAGGTGATCATATCGCCGAACCACTGGTGCGCATACTCATGGGCAAGCAGTCCCTCATCCCAGCAATTCGGACAGAGGCTGGTCAGGGTCTGGTTCTCCATGCCTCCCCAGGAAAACAGGCTGTTCAGGGTGGCGAAACCGTTCTTTTCAAAGGGATGATCGCAGTAGTTGGCCGAGTACCAGGTGGTCATGTTACCAATGATGCTTTCCATCGAAGAAGGATCTTCTCCCGGGTTGAAGTAGAAGCGGATCGGGGTGAAATGGCCCGGATCATTCGGATTTTCCCAATACACAATATCCAATTTGTAATTGACTCTGCCTGATAGTACAGTAAGATAGGTCGCCACATTATGAGCGCTGACCCAATGGTAATAGATCGTATCCCCCGTGATGACAGAATCCGCGAGGGCGCCGTTCGAACCGAGTTTCACATTGCCGGGAACCTTGACCCGGATATCTGTTTTTGCTTTGTCGGATGGCTTGTCCCAGCAGGGAAACCACTTCCTTGCGCCTTCCGGTTCGCAATCGGTAAAGACCATTCCGCCGGAGACATAAAATGCATTGTCAAATACGTCCTTATGTGTATATGTGATCAGCACTTCCACGGTGTCGCCGGGATTGTACGTCTGGTCCAGGTTTACCGTCAGCATATTATTCGGTTGGCTGAATGAGGTGGCGGCCAGGCCCACCGAGTTGACCTGCAGGGATCCGCTATCGCAGTGCAGCTGGATGGAATTCAGCGTGGAATCGACCCTGAAAAGTATGTTTTCAGTTCCGGTGAAATTCTGGGGATATGGCGTTTTGAAACAATGCCACAGGTCAAGATCCAGGGTGTACTTCAGCACGTCAAAAGAATGTCCGGGAACCGTTTCAGGCGCTCCAGGCAACAGGGGGGTATAGGGAAGTGATGATTTACGCATGGAACAAAGT
>DAIRDK010000066.1:0-12266 GCA_036796175.1 Bacteroidales bacterium
TTGCTGGTACCGCTGGCTGCAGGCGGAATTTTTTCCATCATCCTGGTGTTGCGGAAAGACTTTGACCTGGTTGCCGCGGTCATGCTGGTCTTTTACGGACTGTCGCTCGTAAATGCCGGGAAATTCACCTTCAGTGAGATCCACTATCTCGGGCTGACTGAGATCGGCCTGGGCCTCCTTGCAGGAATCTTCCCCGGCCAGGGACTGTTTTTCTGGACCGTCGGGTTTGGTTTGATGCATATCGTTTACGGCAGTGTGATGTATTACAGATACGAGAGATAATCATGAAAAATCCCATCTCAAACCTTCAGAAGGTATTTGAAAGCCGTATCAGGCTTGGGATCATGTCGGCCCTGATGGTGAACGACACGCTCGATTTCAATACGTTGAAAGAACTGCTCGGCGTGACCGACGGGAACCTCGCCAGCCACCTGAAATCGCTGGAACAACAAGAGATCATCACAGTCACTAAACAATTCATCGGGCGAAAGCCCAGTACAAGCTACACCTCAACGGAATACGGGAAGGAGTTGTTTCGCCGGCACCTTGGCGCTCTTGAAAAACTGATAAGTAATCAATGATTTTTTTTATAAACAAACTTTGTAATTCAAAGTACTTTTAATACTGAAAATATGGAAACAAAAAGCATTCAACAGTTTATGAACAGCTACAGCGTGAAAATGATCCTCGTTTCTGTGATGGCTATCCTGCTCCTGATCCCGTCGTTCCTGATACAGGATATGATCCGGGAGCGGATTTCACTGAGCGAACAGGTGAAAAATGAACTCTATTCCCAGTGGGGAGGGAAGCAGGTGGTTGCAGGACCTGTGTTAAATGTTCCGTATACGGTTTACAGACCGGGGGAGAATAACCAGGGTATTTCGGAGACACATGGAGTTGCTCATTTCCTCCCTGAAAAATTAAATGCAGAGGGCGTGCTTCATCCTGAAAAACGGAAGCGCGGAATTTACGAGGTGGTGGTTTACGAAGGAAACCTCAGGCTGAAAGGCTCATTCCCGAAACCCGACGTTTCCCGGCTGGATCTTCAGAACGTCCGTTACAACTGGGATGGAGCTTATTTCACCATCGGTATTTCGGATATGCGCGGAATCCGGAACATGCCGGAGCTGGTTCTTAACGGGCAGAAATGCCAGGTGGAACCGGGAGTTGCCGATACAGACCTGTTCCAGTCGGGAATTACTGTTAAGGATGATTCCCTGGATTGGACCCGGCCGGTGAATTTTGAAACAGAGCTGGTACTCAACGGGTCGGAGGATCTTTCCGTAGAACCGCTCGGGAAGACTACTGATGTTAAACTGAGTTCGGAATGGGCTCAGCCAAGCTTTTCAGGGGCCTTTCTTCCATCCGACCGTGAAGTCAGTTCTAAAGGATTTCATGCGAACTGGCAGGTGACCCATCTGAACCGAAATTTCCCGCAGCAATGGATCGACGGGAAATACAATACCCATGAATCCAGGCTGGGTGTAGAACTGCTCATCCCAGTGGACCATTACCAGAAATCGATGCGTTCGGTAAAATATGCCATCCTGTTCATCGCGCTGAATTTTTTGGTCTTCATTTTCATCGAGATCAAAAGCAAGATCAGGATCCATCCGTTCCAATATGTGCTGGTGGCGTTCGCCCTGCTCATCTTTTATGTCCTGTTAATCTCCATAGGCGAACAGACGGGATTTAATCGGGCTTACCTGATCTCGGCGGCAGCAGCCACTTCGCTGATCTCCTGGTACACGTTCACTATGCTGCGGAACAGGAAAATGGTTGCCTGGGTCACACTCCTGCAAACGGCTTTATATGCGTTTCTCTTTACCATCCTTCAATTGCAGGATTATGCCCTGCTTGCAGGAAGCATCGGGCTGTTCATCATCCTGGCCATCATTATGCGGGCGTCGCAGGCGGTCAGGTGGTACTCCGAAGGATAGAAATGCGTTACTGACTAATAACTACTTACTCCTGCGTAAGTAGTTGTTGCGATTGATTCAGAGTTGAGTTCCGTTTACTTTTATTTCAGAAATAACACCTGAAATAGAAAACCAATGGACCCAACAGTACAATCGCAGGGATATGGCTTTGCGAAATATCCCTCGGTCAGGCTTTACAGTTATAAGCTTGACAAAAAAACAGGAACGAGAAAATTCACGGTGACCAACCAGCTGATTTTCGGGGACTGGATCGGTCTGGTCATGGAAAAGAAACAACCTGTTACGGTAACGGAAAAAAACAAGACGTATGTAAAAGTGCATTCACGGTCACAGGGATACGTGTTGCCGGGAGATATCCTCCCCGACCGGATCCTGGAAGTGAACTTCATCGATGTGGGCCAGGGGGATGGATGCCATGTGGTGACTCCCGATGACAAGCATTTCATCATCGATGCGGGTCCCGGTGATAACATGTGGAGGTTCCTGAAATGGAGGTTCAACCTGAAGAAAGGAAAGACCAAACCGCCCCGCTTCACGGCCGTCATCTCTCATTCCGACAGCGACCATTACCGGGGCTTCGGGAAAGTCTTTGCCCCCGGTTCCGGAATAAACCAGAAACTGGCCTTCGAAAAGATCTATCACAACGGGCTGGTGGAAACGTCGGGGTCATCGCTTGACAGCCTGGGGACGGTCACGGCAGACAAACAGTTCGTGACCGGCCTGTGCGATACGGATGCCCAGTTCAAAGCCCTGGTGAAAAACCAGAAAAAACCGGGAGTATATATCAGCACCCTGCTCAAATCGGATGCTCCCAAGGAGGCGCTGAGATACGGCAAGCCGGCGATTTTCAAACAGGGGGACCTGGTCATCGAGCCCGTCGGTCCCTTTGCCGTAGGCACCGGCGGAGGAGCAAAGCTGCCCGTGTTTGGAGGCGACAAAGGCAAGACCAAAAACGGCAATTCGGTGATCTTGCGGCTGACGATGGGAAAGTTGAAGATCCTGTTGGGAGGCGACCTGAATTCGTTGTCAGAGGATTGGCTGTTATCGAAGTTCTCCGGGATCGATATGCCGGCGCTGAGGACAGAGCTTTCGCAGAAAAAGCTGTCCGCATCGAGAAAAAAGGAGATCGGTAAGCTGATGGAGGAGGCCGTATTAAAATCCAGGGCGGAACTCCAGGTGGACATAGCTAAATCCTGTCATCACGGCAGTTCCGATTTCACAAGCGAGTTTCTGCGTGCCCTGAATCCCATCGTTACAGTGATCTCGAGCGGTGATGAGGAATCGTATTGCCACCCGCGACCCGAAACACTGGGTACGATCGGCAAGTATGCCCGGGGTGACCGTCCGATGATCTTTTCGACCGAACTGGCCCGTTCCACCAGGGAGTTTACAGATCTGAAGGAATTATCTGCTGTCAAGAAAAAGGAGCGGACCGTAACGGTATATGGCATGATCGTTGTCCGTTCCGACGGCAACAAGGTCGTGATCGCCCAGAAGCTGGAGAAGAAAGCCCAGGGCCGTGCGTGGGATATCCATTGCCTGGAGTGGAAGGAAGCAACAGGTTCGTTTGAACCGGTGAAAGGGTGAAATCAAGGGGGTCAGGGTGAGCGATATGACCAACCTGGACCCCGTTTTTACACACCGGGCTATTGTTCATCATTGGATCGGTATCCTGCCGGCATTGATTGAGAGCCACTGATCAAAGGTCATCAGTTCCGGGTTAAGCTCGCGGCAGAGCGCGAGATCCCGATGCCCGCAATAGATCTCCTCAAAATCGGCTTTGAACTGGCACATGTTGCCCATTTCATCAGCGCCGGGAAAACCGAATCCGCGGTATACATCGGGAGTGACATTGTTATAGATCACCTCCGTTCCGAGGGCTTTGGATAGCGATGAGGCGAACTGGGACCCGGTCAGGTGCTCGCCGGCCACACCAACTGTCTTGCCAATGAATTCCTCACCTCTTTTGAATATCCCGTATGCGCATTTCCCGATATCCTCGGAAGTCATGGAAGGCATTTTCTTGTCACCCAGGGGTAATGTAAAATAAAGCTTGCCGTCCGGTCCTTTGGCAGGACCTGCGCCGAAATAGATCAGGTTCTCCCAATAAAAGGAAGTATACAGGAACGTTGTCGGGATGCCGAGTTCCGTGAAATAGGCGTTTGCTTCGTTTTTAGCGTCAAAGTGCGGGACCTTGTATTTTCCCTGGAGGGTTGGCATGCGGTTATCCGTCAGAGGGATGTATTCGCGTGTGTCCTCAAAGGTTGACCAGATGGCATGTTTCACGCCGGCCTTCTTCACGGCCTGCGCGATGTTTTTCGCTTCCGTTTGTTCTTTTTCCGCTGACATATGCGCCCAGAAGAAGGTCACACAATACGCTCCGTAGGCCCCGGCAAAGGCTTTCTCAAGGCTTGCCTGATCATACAGGTCGGCTTTCACCACTTCGGCCCCCATGGCTTTAAGCGCCTTTGCCTTATCCGATTCCGGGTCCCTGGTGATGGCCCGTACAGCAAACTCGCTGTCCCTGTCATTTAAAATGGCCCGCGCCATTCCGCCACCCTGGGCACCTGTTGCGCCAGTAATGGCGATTATTTTTTTTGAACTCATCGGTTATCTGTTTTGGATTTATGCTAAGGTTATTGACCGGCAAAAGTACTCTTTTTTTTATTAAGTCTGATTAAAATTAATTCTTTCCCGTTATCCCGGGGATAAACCGGATTTACCGGTCCGGGTTTGGGGTTCGGGTGCCCGGCGCGTCCATATGCAGATCTTTCTCGGAGTAAATAAGTAATTTCGTTACACAATCTATTTTCCCGGAGATGGAAGGTGTGTATGCTCAATTCTCAAAGCCATTCTATTTCATGGCCAAGCCGGTAAGTGCAGTATGCAACCTGGATTGCAGGTATTGTAATTATCTTGAGAAAGAAAAGCTTTATCCGAATGACCCGCAACAATGGTTCATGGATGAAAAGATCCTGGAATCGTTTATTGCGCAGTATATTTATTCGAGCCCCGGAGCGGCTGTGCTTTTCACCTGGCACGGCGGCGAACCGATCATGCGCGGCATTGAATTCTTCAGAAAGGCCGTCTCGCTCCAGGCCAAATATGCCTGCGGGAAGACCATTGGAAATTCTATTCAGACGAATGGCACCACGCTCACGGATGACTGGGGCAGATTCCTGTAAGATCATCACTTCCTGGTCGGGATCTCGATCGATGGTCCGGAGCATTGTCACGATCATTACCGGTGTTATTCCGATGGCCGGCCAAGCTTTGCCAAAACCTTGAACGGGTTGGAAATGCTTAAGAAATACGGGGTGGAATTCAACACCCTTTCTGTCGTTAATGATTACAACGCGAAATTTCCGGCAGAGGTGTATCGGTTCCTGAAAGGATCAGGAAGTCATTACATGCAGTTCACACCTATCGTCGAATGGACCGATCCGGATGCAACACCAACCGGTTTGCAGTGATTGCCGGCAGGTTCGTCAAAATTGGGGAAGGTAACAAGTTCGACGGTCGATCCTGTGGATTACGGCAATTTTCTGATTCGCATCTTTGACGAATGAGTAAGAAAGGATGTGGGTGATTATTTTGTGGTCACGTTTGATTGCATCCTGGCCAACTGGATGGGTGAACCGCCTCCGTTGTGCATATATGCCAAGACTTGCGGGCATGCCGGGGTGGTGGAATACAATAGGGATGTCTATTCCTGTGATCATTATGTGTTTCCCGGGTACCGGCTTGGGAATATCAAAGACAAATCCCTGCTGACCCATATCCGGTCTCCTTTCCAGGTTCAATTTGGGATGGATAAGTGGGATTTATTGCCGGTTTACTGCAAACAGTGCGAATTTCTTGACCTGTGCGCCGGCGAATGCCCAAAGAACAGGATCATCAACGCTCCCGACGGCGAACCGGGTTTGAACTATCTGTGCAAAGGTCTGAAACTATTCTATAAGCACGTGGAGCCATATATGGACTATATGGCGAATGAACTGATCCACAACAGGCCGGCATCCAATGTAAAGAAATTTGCCGCCACCCGGAGCGTGAACCGGAGATAACCGTTTCTTGCGGTTTACCTGCGATGCTGTTTGTATTTAACTAGGGGTAATCACGCTTCAGAAAACCCCGTTGGGCAATCTGAAGGGCTGGTCTGTTTAGAGGCAGTATAAATTGTACTGATCCAGCAGGATTCGGTTCATTTGGTATTATTTTTATTGTTTATTCCACCCTTAAAAACCTGTTTGCCATGGAACATCGTAAAACTGCGGGGGCTTTGCTGATGTCAGCACTAGCCATGACATTAGGCTGCGATCAGCAGGCCAAAAAAGAAGCAAAGACAGCTCCCGATGAAATTCCTTTCAAAGGAAAGATTGCCTTGGATGTGAGAGAATCGGTCCCTGATTGGGCCCCATACATTCCAAAAGCCGCGCCGGCCGGATCTCCAAACATCCTGTTCATCCTTTATGATGATACCGGCCTGGCCTCCTGGTCACCTTACGGCGGCAGGATCAATATGCCGACCCTCGACATGCTGGCTGCCAACGGTTTGATATATACCCAGTGGCACACCTGTGCGTTAAGCTCACCAACACGGTCGACATTGCTTACCGGGAGGAATCATCACCTGAACGGGATGGCGGCCATAACGGAAGCAGCGAATGGATTTCCCGGCGCACACGGGTATTTGCCGGAGCAGTGTGCCACGATGGCGCAGATCCTGAGCGACAACGGCTGGAGTACATTCTGGCTCGGGAAAGATCATAACGTCCCCGAGCAGGATCTGGCTCCAGGCGCCAGCAAGAAGTACTGGCCGCTGCAGATGGGGTTCGACCGGTTTTACGGATTCCTTGGCGGAGAAACCAGCCAGTGGTATCCTGACCTGGTTGAGGACAACCATTACATTGATCAGCCTTACGGGCCTGATCAGGGCTATCACCTTTCAAAGGATCTGGCCGACCAGGCCATCCAGATGATCAAGGACCAGAAGGCAACCAATCCTTCCCGCCCATGGTATATGTGGTATTGTCCCGGAGCCAACCATGCCCCGCACCAGGCGCCGAAAGAATTTATCGATAAATATAAAGGCAAATTCGACGATGGTTACGATGCCTATCGCAAATGGGTACTGGAGCGTATGATCGAAAAAGGTGTCCTGCCCAAAGGTACGGCCTTAACCCCATGGAATCCTTTGCCGGAAGAGGTAGCCAATCCGGCAGACTATGTACGTCCCTGGGAAACACTTAGTGCAGATGAGAAGAAACTCTTTTCGCGGCTGGCAGAAGTGTTCGCAGCCTTTTCGGAATACACGGATGTTCAGATCGGCCGGCTGGTCGATTATCTTAAGCAGACCGGGCAATTTGATAATACCGTGATCATTTATGCTGCGGATAACGGGGCTTCCGGGGAAGGCACGCCGAACGGATCGGTCAATGAGAATAAATTCTTCAACGGTTACCCGGATGAGCTTGAAGAAACCATGAAATACCTGGATCAGCTGGGCGGGCCCGACACGTATGAACATTTCCCGACGGGATGGGCAGCAGCCTTTTCAACTCCGTTCAAGATGTTCAAGCGGTATGCCAACTATGCCGGAGGTACATGTGATCCGCTGGTGATCAGCTGGCCCAAAGGAATAAAAGCAAAAGGGGAGATCCGCAACCAATACCATCATGCTGTCGATATCGTTCCTACGATCCTGGATATTTGCGGACTTCAAATGCCGGAAGTGTACAGGGGCGTTAAGCAGTATCCGTTATCGGGAGTATCCATGAGATATACGTTTGATGCCAAACCGGATGATCCGACGCAGAAGCATGTCCAGTATTATGCAATGCTCGGGACCAGGGCAGTGTGGGAAGACGGATGGAAGGCCGTTGCAGTTCACGCCCCGATCAGCGGGAAAGGACACTTTGACCAGGATGCCTGGCAGTTGTACCATACCGATGCGGACCGGGCCGAATTAAATGACGTTGCGAAAGATAACCCCGAAAAACTGGAGCACCTGAAGAAGCTTTGGTACGAGGAAGCTGAGAAGAACTTTGTCCTGCCGATGGATGACCGGAGCGCCCTGGATCAGCTGAATATTGAGCGACCCACCTCAGAACCGCCGCGTGAAAGATCCATTTATTATCCCGGCTCCACGATGATCCCGGAAGCGGTTGCACCAAACCTCAGGGGCCGTTCATTCAAGATCCTTTCAGATATCGAAATCACGGATCCGAATGCGGAAGGCATCATCTTTAGCTTCGGTTCCAGGTTCGGAGGACAGGCACTGTTCATTAAGGACAAAAAGCTGTATTACGTCTATAACTTCCTGGGGATAAAACCGGAACAGGTCCTGGTCTCGAATCAGACCCTGAAACCCGGAAAATATACGGTCGGAATGGAGTTTATCCGGGCGAAGGCCGGACAGTATAACGAATCGATAGGTACTGCAAAGCTATATATCAACGATAAGGCTGTGGCCGAGAAGCCGATCAGGACACAGGCAGGGAAATTCGGACTGGGCGGTGGATTGCGGATCGGACGTAACAGCGCGGATCCGGTCAGCCGGGAATATATCAAACAAGGCGCGTTCAAAGGGGGAACGATTTTGTTCGTTGGGTTCACTGCTGAGAAAACCGATTATCAGGACCTCAACCAGGAAGCCCAGAGGGTGTTTTTAAGGGATTGAGCGGACAGGCCGGTTATGATGACCACTGTGCACCGAACGATATTTACTTATTTAACCGATTAAAAATCAATTCATAAGGATGATCACTTTTACCCGGACAGAGATGGTCAAGGTTATCGACGCGTCCAATTAATCAACCGCTAATTGTGTTACGTTTGATTTTCTTATTTTAACACTCGGACATAAAAGAAAAACATTAATTCACCAACAATCAAATTCTGCATCGTATGAGAAAAATTGCACTCCCAGCCATCTTTTTGGCTTATATTCTGCTAATGGCAGTTGCCATCACTTCCTGCCAAAGCTCCCGCATAAAGGCCACACCAGAGGAGGCAAGAGCCATTGCCAAAGAAGCCTATATTTATGCATTCCCAATGATCGACAATTACCGGGTTTTTTATGCATACTTTATCAACAAGGAGGATCCTGAATTCAAGGCCCCACTCAACCAGATAAAGAACATGCCTAAGGTTTTTACTCCTGAAGACAAAGCCATTCAGACGCCCAATTCCGACACTCCTTATTCAATGCTTGGGATGGACCTGCGTGCGGAACCTATTGTCCTAACGGTACCGGCTGTTGAGAAAGATCGTTATTGTTCTGTTCAGCTGATAGATCTGTATACTTTTAATTTTGATTATATCAGTCCTCGGACAACAGGGCACGAAGGCGGCAGTTTCCTCGTAGCCGGACCACACTGGAAAGGCGAAGTTCCTGCTGGTATAAAAAGAGTTTTCCGTTCCGAAACAGAATTTGTGCTGGCTGCATACAGGACACAATTGTTTCATCCTGCCGATATTGAAAATGTTAAAATAATACAGGAAGGATATAAAGTGCAAACGCTTTCGGAATTTCTTGGCCAGGCTTCCCCGGCCCCATCTCCTTCAATCGATTTTTACAAGCCCCTTGACAAAGAACAGGAAAAAACATCGCTTGCCTTTATTGATGAGTTGAATTTTATTCTGCAGTTCTGTCCGACCGATTCCAGTGAACGGGAATTGATGGACCGTTTCGCGAAGATCGGGATCGGTGCGGGAAAGAAATTTGATACCGCTGCATTGTCCCCTGAAATTAAGAAGGCCATTGAAGAAGGCATCCAAGACGCCTGGAAGGAATTCGATACATTCGAGAAGACGGAGATCAATCCCGGTAAAGTTACCAGCGGAGACGTTTTCGGTACCAGGCTATACCTTAAGAACAATTATCTCTACCGGATGGCCGCCGCCATCATCGGCATCTACGGCAATTCGAAAGAAGAGGCCATGTATCCGCTGTACAGGATAGATGCTGAAGGGAATCCGCTGGATGCATCGAAGAACAAATATGTAATGCATTTTGCTCCCGGACAGTTCCCGCCGGTCAACGCTTTCTGGTCGGTCACCATGTACGATCTGCCAGCCAGCCTTCTGGTAGCGAACCCGATCAACCGCTATCTCATTAATTCGCCTATGCTTCCGAACCTGAAGCTGGATAAGGATGGCGGCCTGACGATCTACATCCAGAATAAGACACCCGGGAAGGAAAAAGAGGCGAATTGGCTTCCTGCTCCCGATGGGCCGTTCTGGATTGCCATGCGGCTCTATTATCCGAAAGAAGAAGCACTCAGCGGTACCTGGAAACAGCCACCGCTTGAAAAAGTAAAGTAAAAAATACCTTTAGGGAAGAAGCCTTGGTGGTGTTGAACCAGGAAGAGTTCCGACCCCAATTCCATGATCATAAAAGAACAAGCCGGCATCTCTGCCGGCTTGTCTTGTTTTTCTCCCCTTACTTGCGAAAATTGCAAAAAATATTTTTATCCTTTGAATTCTCTTAATATGGATAAACCGGACTCATTGATCAGGTTTAGCCGGATTGGTTCACTCGGCTTATGGCATTGAAATTGGATTGTTTGGACTGGTCAATGTTGATTGGCCCCAGGTGGTCAGGTTTACCGGTGCGTCCAAGTATACTGTTTTATTAAGGGAATGGAAAGATTCGGATGATTATTTAAACTTATAAATCAGCCCCGCATTCAATCCAATTCCAAATGGGATATCAGGGGGTCTGTTATCGCGGTCGTACAGATTATTGATATAATAAATGCCAGATGGACTGAGATTGAAAGACAGTCTGTCATTGATATTCCATATCAACTCCAGCATAAGCTTCCATTGCCAGGTGGTTTTTAATCGTGTATAATCTTTATTGGCAGTACTAAGAATCTCTCCGTTATCAGGACCGGATGTGGAACTGGATACCTGTATTTGAGAAATTAATAAACCGACCACCGGGCCGGTCGTGATGCCAAACTCAAACGTATTGCTTCCGATAATCCGTTTTGAAATAAACAATGGGATCTGCAGGTATTGGTACCGGTACCTGGATGCAGAAACTCTTGTTGTGTCATTGTGCGTTACGGGATGCACCGTGTCTCCCGGAATAGAATCTGTTATCCTTACATTCGTTGAAACCGAACCGTAGTCATTGTAAACGGTCCAGCCTATACCCGTTTCAATACTTGCTTTGAGCTTTTTGTGCCTCAATCCTCCTGTAACTATTCCTCCGTAAAACAAGTTGGGATTCCTGCCTTTTTGAACTACTTCACCTACATTCGCGGACACTCCCATTTGCCATGAAAGGTTCTCCGATCTCCTTAGTGATTTTTTGGATTTTTCGAACCCTTCAGTGCTTTGTGTTTTATCCGGTTTAATTTCAGGTGGTGTTACGATGGCAGGATTTACCATTGAAACAGGTTTGCCGGAGGATATTACAGAGTCAGTATAAGGGGATGGAGTAACGGATCGAACTTCCACGGGTTTTACCGAATCTTTTGGGTTTTCTAAAATTACAGGCGTTTGTCGGGTATTAATGTTAACCGTTGGGTTTGTGGTGCCATAATCGGTTCGTGATGGGGCAATATTCTTTGTCTCAGATGCAGGCGGCAGGGAAACGGAAGAAGGAGTCAAGGCAGGAGGTTGTTTATTCTTTGCCATGTTTACGGGTTCAGAAATCTCTTTATGTCGGACAGCAATATCTCTGTTAGAGGGTTGTCGAGACAGATTTTTTATGTTCTGTTGTTTACCTGTGCCTGTTGAATCATCAACTGCATTCTGCCTTAGAACATGTATCGTATCATTTTTTATAACGGATGTTTTAGGCCTGTGGGAGTAATGTAGAACTCCCCAGGTTGCCAGGCCTGCCATACTTAGGATGATCAAACCGGCACTCCAGAATTGGATGCTTTTGCCCAATATCCCGCTTCCTCCTGATGACGGAGGCTTTTGTGGAGGTGCAGCATCCGGAGGAGATCCTGGCATTTCCGCATCGAGCATTGCAGCCATGTTCTTCCACGCCTCATCGGCGGGAATGTCCGGCTTGGGAAACCCTTTCTGGGGGTCAGGGGTTATATGTAAATTTTCATCATTCATTTCCTTTTATGCTATGCAATGAGAATAATGTTCTCAGCCGGTTACGGCTTTCACTTAAATGCCACTTGATGGTTCCATCACTCAGCTTTAATTGGTCGGAAATTTCCCTGATCGAAAATCCTTCAAGATAATGAAGCGTGCATACGGCGCGGGTTGCGGGAGGAAGTTTGTCAAGGTTCAGATGTACGTCTTCAAAACAAATTTCACCAATCCGGTCTAATTCCATCTGTGTAGTTT
>DAIRDK010000067.1:0-12246 GCA_036796175.1 Bacteroidales bacterium
TGAGTGCGGGCTCAGGATCAGGGGCGTGTCCCAGTTCCAGCGGTAACTGAATTCCCCTTCGCGGGGTTCGGGGCGGATGTCGATGGCTTCCTGGCTTTTGCGGTCGTAACGCACCATGCCGCCATATTGTGATTCCGCATATACGATGTTGGGATCCGACGGATCGATCTGCGACCAGAATCCATCTCCGCCGTTGGTCACGAACCACTCATCGGTGAGGACCCCGGCACTGCTGGTGTTCCGGGAGGGGCCGCCGAGGCTGCTGTTGTCCTGGGTGCCGCCGTAAACGTAATAGAAAGGCAGGGAGTTGTCGACCTGCACCCTGTAGAACTGGGTCACCGGAAGGTTCGATTTGAAGATGTACTCCTTTCCGCCGTCATAGGTTTCGTAAATGCCGCCATCCCCGCCGATCAGAAAGTGCCTGGTGTCATCGGGATCAATCCACATCGCATGATCGTCAACGTGCCGTTTATTGTTGCCGACAGGCGTCCACGTCTTGCCCCCGTCCAGGGTATAGTGAGAAACCGTTTCAACGGAATAGACCTTGTCGGGATCCTTCGGATCGCAGTAGATCTCGTTATAGTATTGCCCCTGGGCCGCATGGTCGCTCATCTTCTGCCAGGAAGCGCCCCGGTCGATACTCCGGTAGAATCCCGATTCTTCTTTGGTCGCTTCAATAATGGCGTATAGAATATCCGGGTTGACCGGAGAGATGGCCAACCCGATCCCACCCATGGGACCTGAAGGCAAACCGCTGGTCAGCTTATCCCAGGTATTGCCTCCGTCGGTCGATTTATAGATCGCCGTTTCCGGACCGCCGCCTATTTTCGTGAACACGTGCCTGCGGCGCTGTTCCGATGAGGCGTACATCACATCGGGATTCCGGGGATCCATCAGCACATTGTTCACCCCCGTGTGTTCGCTGATCTCAAGAACCTTTTTCCAGGTCTTCCCGCCATCGGCGGTCTTGTACAGGCCTCGGTCGCCGCCGGGGCCCCACACGGACCCTTCAGCTGCCACAAAAACCACATCCGGGTTCCGGGGATCGATCACGATGCTTCCGATCTGGCGGGATTCCTTCAGTCCCATGTTCTTCCAGTTCTTGCCGCCGTCGATGCTCTTGTACACACCGTCGCCATATCCCAGTGCCCTCTGGTGGTTGTTTTCGCCGGTCCCGGCCCAGATCACAAACGAGTTGGTCGGGTCCATGGCGAGGCACCCGATGGCATAGGCCCCGTACTTGTCGAAAACCGGTTCAAACGTAGTGCCGTTGTTCACGGTTTTCCAGATATGACCGGAGGCTACGGCCACGTACCATTCGGCATGGTTCTTCGGATTGACTGCAAAGTCGGCGATTCGTCCGGACGTCATGGCCGGTCCGATGCTGCGGAATCCCAGGCCGCTCACCAGCCCTGAATTCAGGGTGGAATCATGTTTGGGATCCGCCGTCTTGTCTTTTTCGCCCAATACGGGCATCGCCAGCAACACCGAAACGGAGATCAGCATTGCGGCCTTCAGGTAAAGCTTGGAATTCATGTCAGGGATTGATTACTTTTTTGATGGTTTCAACCGAGGGCTTGATGATGCCTTTCTCGGTAATGATGCCGCTAATATAACTAAAAGGAGTGACATCAAAGGCCGGGTTCAGAGCTGTACTTCCCGGGGCACTGACGCGGATCGTCCTTACCTGGCCCGATTCATCGGGTCCCGACTGGAACAGGACTTCTTCTTCCGGGCGTTCTTCAATGGGAATGTCAGCGCCGGTGTGGCAATCCGGGTCAAAGGTAGACAGGGGGGCGGCTATGTAAAAGGGGATATTATACTCTTTGGCCACGAGGGCCTTTTCCAGGGTGCCGATCTTGTTGGCCACATCCCCGTTGGCTGCGATCCGGTCGGCGCCGGCAATGATCATCTGGATCCTGCCTTTCGACATGTAATAAGCGCCTGCATTATCGGGGATAATGACATAAGGGATCCCGGCGTTCCCAAGTTCCCAGGCCGTCAGCCGGGCCCCCTGGTTGCGCGGGCGGGTTTCATCCACATACACGGTGAGTGATTTCCCCTGCTCATGGGCTTTATAGATTGGCGAAAGGGCCGTACCATAGTCCACGAAGGCCAGCCAACCGGCGTTGCAGTGGGTTAAAATGCCATATCCCTCACGGATCAGCTCGCTTCCGTATTCGCCGATCTTCTGCGAATCCCGGGCATCCTTCTCGGCAATCTCCTGTGCGGTTTTTACCGCTTGTTCTGCAGAGATCAGACCGGCATGAAAGACCATTTCAACCGCGTAAAAAAGGTTCCTGGCCGTGGGGCGTGTCGATTCGATCTGTTCTCTGGCGGCTGCAAGATACTCGGCCGGGTTGTTTCCGGGGGCGGAAAGGTAAGCCTGAGCCATGGCGTACCCGGCCAGGGCACCGATCGCGCCGGCTCCCCTGACCGCCATCGAAGTGATGGCCTGGCAGCTTTCAACGAATCCTGACGCCTCACGGATGGTGAATTCAAAGGGCAGTGCATTCTGGTCAATATAACAGACCGTCCCTTTTTCCATCCATACGGTCCGGTAATTTTTTCCGCCTACGTTCACTCTTTCAGAATAAATACCATTCCAACCTGGGCATAGGTGATGTTGTAACCCACCTCGGCATTCACCCCAATGACGGGAGTGAAGAAATAGGATGCGCCGGCGAAGAATCCGCCGCCGAGCCCGAAGCCCGGGTGATTGTAATACCCATCGTGGTAAACGGGGATCCGGCCTCCGAGTGCGATCCCGCCATAGGTATCCAGTCCGCGGACATTCCATCCATAATGATAGGTCGACCTGGCCGCGATGGTAAGGCTCATGTACTTGTCGGTGTATTGTTGCTCGTACTCCGTATGTTTGTAAGCGGAATAATCCCAACCGAATTCCCCGCCTACCGTCAGGATCCCGGGACCCAGTTCCCACAGGCCGGCATCGGCAGCCAACATGATTGCAGGGGCAAACCCCCGGTAGTAGCCTGCCCAGTTGGTTGCAGGCCCGAATCCGAAATTAAGGAAGACAGTGCCCTTGGTCATGGGCGGGATCACCCGGTCCTCCTCCTGGGCGGCCAATCTGAAGGTCAGTCCCAGCATAACGAGTGAAACAAGCAATACGGATCTCAGGTTTATCATAGGTTATAGCAATTTAAAGCCCAGGCTGATCACCCAGGCGGTATTGGTTGAGTTCCAGGTCATGGTCTGCACGTCCCGGATCACTTTGTTCAGTCCACCCTGGTACCGAACGTCCAGCGAAATAAAGCGGACATCCACGCCGACGCCTGCCTGCAGGGCCCAGTTCACGCTGTTGATGTCCTTCGCCTGCAGTTGCAAGGGATCCGGGTCGTTCACCTCCTGTACATCGCGGTTGATGACGAAGGAAACCAACGGACCGGCCATGACCCGGACGTTCACCGGTTTTGCACTCAGGAAGCGGAACCCTGCCAGGACCGGGATATCCACGGACCCGATGGTGACCCGCTGATCCGGACCGCCGGGGTATTCGAATTTACTGGTCTGTAAGGCATAGTAGGCTTCGGGTTGCACAAAGAACTTATGACCGACCCTCACGAAGGCACCCAGATGGAACCCGGATCCGAATGAGGCGGTCATGCTGTCGACGTCTGTTGACAGCCGGGAGGCGTTATATCCGCCCTTCAGGCCGAACTCGAGCTGGCCGAACATCAATTCGGCAGTCAGCAGGAATGCGGTCAGGAACAACAATTTTTTCATGGATCTGTCTGTTTGTGCCCCGTGTATGAGCTAATCAGCGTGAAGCGCTCCTATACAGAACGGCGGCCGGCCGGTTTTATTTTTCAGCCGATGATCTCAAACCCGGTGTAGGCATGAAGCGCCGCCGGGATCCGGATCCCTTCGGGGGTTTGGTTGTTCTCCAGCAGGGCGGCAACGATCCTGGGTAGGGCGAGGGCGCTGCCGTTGAGCGTATGAGCCAGCTGGGGTTTCCCGTTTTCATCCCGGTAACGCAGTTTCATGCGGTTTGACTGGAAGGACTCGAAGTTGGACACGGAGCTGACCTCGAGCCAGCGCTGTTGGGCGGCCGACCAAACCTCGAAGTCGTAGGTCAGGGCCGAGGTGAAGCTCATATCGCCTCCGCAAAGCCTGAGGATCCGGAACGGGAGTTCAAGCGCCCGCAGGAGGGTTGAAACATACTCCCGCATCTCTTCCAGGGCGGTATAGGATTCCTCCGGGCGGCGTACCTGGACGATCTCCACCTTGTCGAACTGGTGAAGGCGGTTCAGTCCGCGCACATCCTTTCCGTACGATCCGGCTTCCCGACGGAAGCAAGCGGAATAAGCCACATTCCTAATGGGCAGTTCGTCCGGTTTGAGGATCACATCCCGGTACAGGTTGGTCACCGGGACCTCTGCGGTAGGGATGAGGTACAGTTCATCCTCCCCGACAAAATACATTTGTCCGTCCTTATCGGGCAGCTGGCCCGTGCCGTATCCCGAGGCGGCATTCACCACGAAGGGAGGCTGGATCTCCGTGTAGCCTGCCTTGAGCGCCTGGTCGATGAAGAAGTTGATCAGCGCCCGCTGTAGCCGGGCTCCTTTCCCTTTGTATACCGGGAATCCCGCTCCCGTCAACTTATTCCCCAGGTTGAAATCGATCAGATCATACCTGGTTGCCAGATCCCAGTGAGCCGGGGCATCGCCGGGAAGCAAGGGGAGCTCGCCTTCGCTGTGAACGACCTGGTTGTCTTCGGCACTGTTGCCTGGCGGCACCGACGCATGGGGGAGGTTGGGCAGCCTGATCAGCAGGTCATCCAGCTCGTTCCGGGCGGCATCCATTTCGGTTTCCAGCTCGCGGGCCCGGACTTTCAGGCTGGCTGTTTTATCCTTCAGGGCGTTGGCCTCCTCTTTCTTTCCCGATTTGAACAGAAGGCCGATCTCACGGGCGAGTGCATTGCTTTCAGCGTTGATATCGTCGAGTTGTTTCTGCGTCTCTTTCCGGCGGTCATCGGCAGCAATGATGTGCCCGGTCAGCTCTGCAGCATCGAATCCCTTAACGGCCAGCCGCCGGATGACCTCTTCCGGGTGTTCCCTGATATATTGGATCTGTAGCATGAACAATGAAAATTAAAGAGCAAAGGTAAGATTATTAACAAAAAATCCCGGGCCTGGGAGGTCCGGGATCTGCATGCGTTGCCAGTCCGGGGTTAGTTGGACTTTTCCCCGGCGGGGATGACCGAAACAAAGGAACGGTCTTTCATCTTTTTCTTGAATTCAACCACTCCGTCTACCAGGGCGAACAGGGTATGATCCTTGCCCATGCCAACGTTGATCCCCGGGTTGTGAACGGTTCCGCGCTGGCGAAGGATGATATTCCCTGCCTTGGCATACTGGCCGCCAAAGATCTTGACCCCTAAGCGTTTGCTGTGTGATTCGCGACCGTTGCTGGAACTACCGGCTCCTTTTTTATGTGCCATATCTCAAGTATTTTCTGATTTGACTTATTCTGCTGCTTCTTCAGCCTCTTTTTTGGCTTTTTTCTCTTTCGCCGCACCTTTAACGGCAATGTTCTCGATCAGGATCTTGCTGAAATCCTGGCGGTGGCCTGTTTCTTTCTGGAATCCCTTCCGTCTTTTTTTCTTGAAAACGACCACTTTATCTCCTCTTACCGTGTTATCAAGCACTTTGGCGGTGATCTTCGATCCTTCAACGAACGGTTTTCCCACATTCACTTTTCCGTCGTGGTCAACGAGCAGGACCTGGTTGAATTCAATCTTCGTTCCAACCTCAGCTTCAAGGCGGTGAACGAAGATTTCATCGTTCTTTTCTACTTTGAACTGCTGTCCTGCGATCTCAACAATTGCGTACATGGTATGATAGTTTATCCTGAAAATTGGGAGTGCAAAGTTATAAAATTTTTCATTTCAGCCACGGTTCCGACAAAAAAAGTTCTTCGTGAATTCAAAGCATAACTGCAACAAAAATCGTTGTCTTATCGTTAAATAACTAACAATACAACGTTCCGGAGTGAAATATTTACCCAACAGGCAGATGTTCCGGATCCCGGCTTGCTTATGGCCGGCGGTCATGATCTGGGTTGTATGCGGGCTCTCTATGGGCGCCCAGGCGGGCGGGACGCTCACGGGAGTGGTGACCAATTTGGTCACGGGAACCGGGATCGTGGGAGCCCGGATCACGGTGAACGGACTTGTGACCTACTCGGTGTCAAACGGGGTATATTCCCTTACGGTAGATCCTCCCGGAACGTATAGCGTCGGCTGCACCAAGGCCGGGTACAACGGCTTTACTTCCCCACCGGTCACGATCACATCCGGTTCAACGAGTGTTCTGAACATCCAGATGCAAGAGCAGGCCAATTCCCCGGAAAGCGCGATGGCCGGGCTGGATACGGCCATTCAAACGGTTCACGTGAACTGGTCTCTGCCGGTGGGGGATTACGAACTGCTTTATGATGACGGGATCCAGGACCAGTTCTCCGTATGGGCCACCCAGGGAAACATGAACGGGGTGAGGTTCTCGCCCCCGGGTTATCCCGCGCAGATCAGGGGCGGATCGGTCAACCTGGGAACTTCTTCCAATTATCCACCCGGAAGCAATCCCCTGGTTCCCTTCCAGGTGGCGGTATTTGATGCCACGGGACCGTCAGGTTTGCCCGGCACCATGATCGGTGGACCGTTCGACATTGTTCCCACCCATTACGGGTGGTTTGAGTTTACCTTTCCCGTAACCGTTACGGTCACCTCAGGAAATTTCTACCTGGTGATGATCCAGGGCGGAAATGCCCCCGATGCGGCCGGCCTGGCCGTGGATCTTACTTACCCCCAGTTCAGGAGCGTACAGCGTTTCATCGCCGGGGGAGGCCCCTGGGTTCCGGCCGGGGGCAATTTCATGTTGCGTGCGGTGGTGGAAGGCCCCGGCGGACCTGTCGATTTCACAGACGAAAGCGACGCCTTACTCGGATACCACGTATGGCGGCTTCGCCAGGGGGAAGAACAGAATCCCATCGTTTGGGCGGACCTCGGGATGACCGACCAGCTCACGCTGGATGACCCGGCCTGGCCCGGTTTCCCTTGCGGGGCCTACCTCTGGGCCGTCAAAGCCCGGTATTCCGGCGACCGGTACTCGGCCGTGACCTGGTCCAACGTCGTTCAGAAATGCTGGACTTCCGCAGTGACCGTCCAGGCGGAACTTACCTGCCTGTCCGGGGATAAGAGCGGCACCGGCGTGCGTCTGAACAACCTGGTGTACCCGGATACATCCTATGTGTCTGTCATGGATACTTCAGGGATCGTGTTGTTTCCGAACGTCTGGAAAGGGACTTACCACCTCGTCATGGAAAAATTCGGGTACCAGACGCAGACCCTGATTCTCCCGGTATCACACGATACCGCAGTAACCGCATTGCTCTTGCAGGAAAAGCCACCGCCCCGGGACCTTGAGATGGGGGAAAAGAACCTCGTCGCTTACTGGCGTTTACCCGAATACAGGCAGGTGCTGTTCAGTGAGGACTGGACTTCGGCCAGTTTCCAGACCAACGGCTGGACTCCCGAAGGCGGGAACAACTGGGTGATCTCCAGTGTGGCAGGAAATCCTGCTCCATCGGCCATGTTCGGATGGTCGCCGCAGGTATTCAATTACGATCAATCCCTGGTCAGCCCGGAGATCGATACCCGGTTCGCGCCGGTGCTGCTTCTTGGCTATGATATCACGCTGGATAATTTCGGCACTACGACCGACAACGAGATGGCGGTGGAGGTATGGGATGGAACCGGGTGGGCGGAGGTCGCCTCTTACAACAACCACACCGGGTCGATTCCCTGGAAAAACGAGGTGGTGGATGTTTCGGCTTTTGCCGGTCTGTCGCTAAGCTTCCGGTTCCGGGCTACCGGGGGCGATTCCTATGACATCAACGCCTGGAACATCGACAATATCCGGCTGGAGGGTTCGGAAACCCAGGCCGGGCTGATGAACTGTGTCCTGGGCTATAATGTATACCTGGATCAAGTGCTCAGCGGATTTACTACGGATACGAAGTATACCATTCCGGGCGATCAGGTCCGGTATGGTCAGACTTACAATCTTTGTGTCAATGCCGTTTATGGAAGCGGTTGGTCAGACCTGGCGTGTGTTCCTTTTACCTCCCTGTTCCTGTGGCCGCCGAAAGAGCTGAACGGAACCGTCATCGAAAATTCGATCGAGCTGACCTGGGCAAAACCGGAGATGCACGACAGCACAGGGCAGATGGTCACACCTCCGGGACTGGTCGGTTACCGTATCTACCGGAATTCCGTACTGATCGATTCCGTCACCTCTCCGGAAACGCTTTTTTATTATGACCTGCAGCTGGAACCCGGCAATTATTCGTACGAAGTCACCGCGCGGTATGATCTTGCCCTGTACGGTTTCCCCGGCCAGTTCGATGAATCCATGCCTGCCGGCCCGGTTACGTTCCTGATCAATTTCGGACGGCCGTTGCCCTTTGCCGAACCCTGGAACAAAGCCAGTTTTTCATACAACAACTGGCAATTCGTTCCCGAACAGGGCAACTGGACCATCAACACCGCGGCAGGGAATCCGGCTCCATCCGCCCAGTTCAGCTGGGATCCCCTCCGCACGGATTACAAGTATTCGCTTCAAAGCCCCGCCCTTGATGGAACGCCTTACCATTGCGGCACGATCTGCCTGGATTTTGATCTGTCCGCTGAAGTGATCAACCCGACCGGGCATGAGAAGCTGAACGTGGAATTGTATTATGATGATATGTGGCATAATGTGGCTGCCTTCCAGAACGATTCTTCCTTCACCTGGTCGCACCGGACCATCGATATTTCGGAGGTGGCGGGCCACGGCTTCCTGATCGGGTTCAAGGCGAACGGATCCAATTCCGCCGACATCCAGTACTGGCGCATGGATAACATTTACGTTCATGCGGTCTGTTTCGGCCCTACGGATCTTGAACCGGATGCCCAGGGTTTTGATGTTCACCTTACCTGGCGCCCGCCGGATTGCACCGGAAGCAACATGTACCTGTCGGAGGGATTTGAGGGTGGGATCTTCCCGCCGGAGAGCTGGGCCCGGGTGATTACCGATACGGCATCGACCTGGGCGCAGATGAGCGCCCTATCGCCTGTGGGTGCTCACTCCGGATCCTATTCGGCCGGCGTCATATGGGACTATGTCCACCAGGATGAATGGCTGATCGCGGAGAATGTAGTCGTCAACGGGAACCTGGAATTCTGGAGTTTCGGTTTCCAGGGGTCGGTCCACATGGATCATTACTACGTCAAGATTTCAACGGACGAAGGGCTGAACTGGACCATCCTGGCCGATCTTTCCGCCATGCCTCCTTACCCCGGTCCCGGTGGATACAATCAGTGGAACGAACCCTATGTGATCGACCTTGCAGCGTATCTTGGCGATGTCGTATCCGTTGCGTGGCAGGCGATCGACGGGGACGGACAGGGGTTATGGTATTCCTGGGCCATCGATGACTGTTACATCGGGAATAAAAAACTGGATCCAAAACCTGCGAAACACCAGGGAGCCGGGCATTCTCCTGATGTGCCGGAAACCCTGATGGGGTATAACATTTTCAGACGGGATCCCGGAACTTCCGATTTTCTCAGGGTGAACGTCAATACCGTTTCGGATACGTTCTATGTGGACCCCGGACTGAACCCCGGCCAGTACGAATACTACATCAGCCCGGTGTTCAATGAATGCACGGAATCCGTGACCTCTGATACCTCCCTGGTTGATGTCATTACCTCCGTCATTCCTCCCGGCGAATCTCTTTTGCGGGTCTATCCCGTGCCTGCCTCTGATCATCTCACCATCGAATGTCCTCAACAGATAATGTCGTTGAAGTTGCTGGATATCAATGGCTCGACCATCCTGACCCGGGAACCGTTTGAGGAACAAGCTGTGATTGATGTTGCCGGGATTCCTGCAGGAAGTTATGTTCTTTTTATCATAACTGCTTCTGAATGTTATCATCACGTGGTTATTATTTATTGATATTTTTTTTGTAATATCTTGGGTTTAGAAATATTATTTACTAATATTGGGGTTGAAAATTACAGGGTTTTCACACACATTTTATTAACTAAAATTTGTATCATGGACAAGAATTCTACACTAAACCGGTCATGGAGGATTGTGCTAATGGCCTTTCTCCTGATCACAGGGATGGCGCTTCAGGCGCAGGACGTTCCAGAACTCATCTATTATAAATTTGATGTGCCCGGAACCAGTGTCGCCAACCAGGCGTCTGCTCCCGTTGGCAACAACCCGGCCCCGATCGTCGGACAGTCGATCGGCGGTGTGGGACAATTCGGTACGGCCCTTGTGGGTAACAGTGGTGCCTCCTCATCCAACTATGTTAATGTTGGATGGTCGGTGAACCTGCCCAGCACGGGATGGACCATCTCCATGTGGTTGGGCAACCAGCCCAGTAACACTACCCTATATTACCTATGGGGTGATCCGGGTGCCGCTTCATTCCGGTGTTTTATCGGGGGGGCGGCAGGCTCCGGTGCTGTACTTTTACGAGGAGGAGGGCTGACCGATGTGCTCGTGACCGGTGTCGCTCCCTCGTGTGTCCTCACGTTTGTTTATACCGGGACTCAGATCCGCGTGTTCAAAAACGGAGCTCTTGTCATGAGCCCCAGCCAACCAACAGTGAATATTATCGGGACAGGATTCAAGGTGGGCGGTTATTCAACCAGCTCGTATGCCATGTGCCTGAACTCGCTGATGGATGAGTTCCGCATGTACAACCGGCCATTGTCAGACGGAGAAGTCGCCATGACCTGGAACAACACGTTGCCGATGTTCGGTACCCTAACGGGTACGGTGACCAGTGCGTTCAGTGGTCTGCCGATTGGCGGAGCCACGGTATCCATTCCTCCTTCTTACTCAACCACGACACTTGCCAACGGCACATACTCCATGCCGGCCCCGGCAGGATTGCAGGATGTAACTTGTTCGGCTCCGGGATATGATCCGAAAACAAAACAGGTGACCATCGTGGCAACACAGACTTCAGTCCTTGATTTTGCCCTCGATCCTTCACCCGGAACCATTACCGGTGTCGTTACGAACGCGATCTCAGGTGCACCGGTGATCGGTGCCAGGATCCAGGTGACAAATCCTCCTTATAACACGGTCGCTTATAGTGTTGCAGGCGGCGCCTATACCCTGGATGTCTTTCCCACAGGAACATTCGCTGTCGAATGTATAAAACCGGGCTTTGAAAATTACCCGCTGGGGAATATTAACTTCCAGCAAGGAGTTACACAAACGATAAACATCCCACTGCTTGAGGCAGCAAATATTCCGTTTGACCCGGTTGCCGTACTCAACACCGGACAGACTGCAGCAAACATCTCATGGGGACTGCCCAGAGGGGATTATGAACTTTTATACGATGACGGGATCCCTGAATCCTTTACAGTCTGGGCTGTCTCAGGGAACGAAAATGCGGTCCGCTTCACACCGCTTGCCTACCCTGTAACTCTCATCGGGGGAAGTGTGAATATCGGGACGATCGATGATTATCCTGCCGGTGCCAACCCCCTCGTTCCGTTCCAGGTTGCTGTGTTTGACGGATCCGGTCCGGGCGGTGCTCCGGGCAATCCGATCGACACGGTGGATGTCGTACCGGATGACTATGGCTGGATCGAATTCAGCCTGAACCCGGTCACCATCACCAGCGGCAGTTTCTACCTGGTCATGATCCAGGGCGGAAATGCCCCCGACGCTGCCGGCATAGCCATTGATACAACTGTCCAGACCTTGCGAAGCTGGTCCCGGTTTGTCACGGGAAGCGGTCCGTGGGTGCCTGCAGGCGGGAACTTCCTGATGCGGGCGGTCGTTAACGGCGCCGGTGGCCCCGTGCCCCTCGACCTGGCCGGTGAAGGAGATCCCGGACAGGGAATCAACACGGACGACCCCGAAGGGATCACCGGATACCAGGTGTGGCGCCTGAAACAGGGTGAAGAAGGAACGCCCGGTCTCTGGACGAGCATAGGGAATCCAACAGCCACGAACATTTCCGACTACAGCTGGCCTTCACTTCAATGCGGGCCTTACCGCTGGGCAGTGGAAGCCATCTACACCGGGAACCGCTTCTCCGATCCCGCATTCTCCAACGTCCTGGGCAAGTGCTGGACAGCGGGCGTGACGATCAACGTGACGCCAACCTGTACGGAAACGCCGCTGGAAGGCTCGCTGGTGA
>DAIRDK010000068.1:0-12125 GCA_036796175.1 Bacteroidales bacterium
GCTTCACCCAATGTGACTCATATTTACGCAAACGGAGGAACGTACAACGTAACCCTCACCATCACCACATCTGACGGCTGTACGGCCACAAAGATCACCCCGGTGACCATCATCGGCAACCCGCTGGCCAACTTTACCTTCCCATCCGGGAATTGCGCTCAGATGTCGGTCCAGTTCACCGATATCTCACAGCAGAACGGCGGGGGTACGATCACTGCCTGGGCATGGAACTTCGATGATCCCGGTTCAGGGGTGAACAATACCTCCACCCTCCAGAACCCCGTACATTATTTCTCACTGGGAGGCAATTTCGATGTCCAGTTGATCGTGACCAACGTCAACGGGTGCAAGGATACCATTGTCCAGACCGTGGCCCTGACCGACGCTCCGGTGGCGGCATTTTCGTCAGATACAGCTTGCTATAATTCGCCGACCCAGTTCACCGATGCCTCAACCGCTCCGGTCGGGACCATCACATCATGGTTATGGAACTTCGGTGATCCCGGATCCGGATCCCAGAATACTTCCACCCTGCAGAATCCGACGCATGTCTTCAGCAATACCGGGACATTCTTTGTAACCTTATTGGTGACCACCTCCACGGGCTGTCAGAATGACACAACCATATCGATCTCTGTCAACCCGAAACCCATTGCCATGTTTGAGGCCAGTTCATCGTGCGTGGGCACGGCCACCCAGTTTACCGATCTTTCACTGGCGCCGGGCAGCATGCTTACGGGCTGGTTCTGGGACTTCGGCGACGGAGTGGGAACCTCTACGGATCAAAACCCGACTTACACCTATACCACCTGGGGAACCTACAATGTCAAATTAATTGTGACCAACCTGTCGAACTGCCAGGATTCGGTCATCATCCCGGTTACGGCCAGGCCCACCCCGACTGCTGACTTCACATACACCAGTTTCAACTGTCCGGTTGGACAGGTGAACTTCCAGGATCAGTCGCAGGGGAACAATGCAGCCATTGTGGAACACCTCTGGATCTTCGAACCGGGATCCATGTCCAACCAGGTTAATCCTACGTATACATACAGCATTACTGATACCACCTATGCCGTGACCCTTATTGTTACCGATAATTACGGGTGTATGGATACGATTATCGACAGCGTGTATGTGAAACCCGGCTTTGCATTCACATTCGATTACGATACGGTTTGCTTCGGCCAGGCCACCCACTTCAGCGCGGTCAACCTGGCCCCGGGTGATACGCTCTATTCCGTCCACTGGAATTTCGGCGACCCGGGTTCGGGACCCAATAACCAGTCGTACCTCTATAACCCGACTCATACCTTTACTGCTCCTGGTGTTTATACCGTCAAGCTGGCAGCATGGAATTCCGATAATTGTTCGGACAGTGTTTACCAGACCGTCCAGGTCTACAACCTGCCTGAGCCTGATTTCACCTTCCTGTCAGAGCCATGCGACAGCATCATCCACCTGGTGGATGAGACGATGGCCGGGATCGGGAACATCCAGCAATGGGAGTGGCATTTCGGTGACGGTTCGGCGCCACTGATCATCACAGGTACCCTGTCAGGCGATACGTCACACCTGTACACCACCGTCGGGCAGTTTAATGTGACCCTGATAACGACCAACTCAAGAGGATGTGTCGATTCGATCACCAAAGTGGTCGAACGGTACCCGTGCATCTCAGCCAACTTCCAGCCGACCAGTAACCTTTTCTGTGCGAATTACCCCATCGTGTTTGTCGACAGCTCCGTACCGGTCAACCGGATCGCCCAGTGGCACTGGGACTTCAACGACGGCTCCGATACGACCTATACCAGCTATACCCCTGTCATCACCCATAGGTTCCCGTCAGCCGGCACGTTTAATGTCGTCCTGACCATCGATGCGGTGGTAAACGGCACCTCCTTCTCCGACAATACCCTGCGCCAGGTGACGATCAACCCGACACCGGATGCGGCATTCGCGGGACCCAATACCTGTATGAACCTC
Source organism: Bacteroidales bacterium (assembly GCA_036796175.1). GTDB lineage: Bacteria > Bacteroidota > Bacteroidia > Bacteroidales > FEN-979 > DAIRDK01. The sequence continues at coordinate 1,987 of DAIRDK010000068.1, forward strand.
GCCGTGGTGTTTACCGATACCTCGGAAACCTATGGCGAACCCAACACCGCCTGGAGCTGGCAATTTGGTGATCCGGGCAGCGGAACAGCAGATACCTCGACCTTCCCCAATCCGACACACCAGTACGGTTTGCCGGGGACATACAACGTCCAGATGAAGGTTGGCAACAGCTTCGGCTGCGAAGACTCGATCACCCAGCAGGTACGCATCTTTAACCTGCCGCTGGCCCGGTTTGAAAATACGGTGGCCTGCGAAGGTGATCCGACGTATTTCACCGATCTGTCATCGCCTTCCGACACGGCCGTCGGATCATGGTACTGGAACTTCGGTGTTCCCAACCTGGTTCTGGATACCTCGACGATGCAGGATCCGCACTATATTTATCCTGCGATCGGTGACTTTACGGTACAGTTAATCGTTCAGGATTATAACGGGTGTCTGGATACGGTTGACTCAACTGTAACGGTGAACACTACTCCGCTCAGCAACTTTAAGATCATCGACAAGATCGACGGGATGACCGGCAAGATCCAGTTGCAGAACGAATCAGTTGATGCCACCGGGTACTGGTGGGACTTCGGCAACGGAAGAACGTCCGAGGAAGAGAATCCGACTGTAACCTATACCGAAGACGGCACGTATATCATCATGCTGGTATCCATGAACGATTACGGCTGCCTGGACACCACTTATTATGAGTACGAGGTGCTCTTCAAGGGGCTGTATGTGCCAAATGCCTTTGCCCCGACAAGTATCAACCTGGGCGTCATGCTCTTTAAACCGATCGGTGTGAACCTGAAGAAGTATCATGTCCAGGTATTCAATATCTGGGGTGAACGCCTCTGGGAGTCCACACTGCTCGACAGCGAAGGCAGGCCGGTTGAAGGCTGGGACGGCAGGGTGGACGGCGTCCTGATGAATCCGGGCACCTATATGTGGAAGATCGATGCATCCTTCATTGATGACTCACCCTGGAACGGTTCCGACATCGGAAAGGGTGAAGTGAGTACTTCGGGGACATTCACACTGATTAGATAAACGCAAAACCATACCTAGATGAGAAAGGTTCTATTATATCCGTTAAGTCTGATCCTGGGTATACTGCTGTTCCTGCCGGCTTCCGGCCAGGATATCAATTACTCGCAGTATTTCAGTACCCCGCTGTATTATAATCCTGCTTTCACAGGATTGAATACAGGACTGAGAGGCAGGTTCACATTCCGTGATCAGTGGCCCACGCTCCCGGTCGATATCAAGTCGTATTATTTCTCGGCTGATATCGGTGACCGCAACCTCCCGGGTGCCGGTGGGATCGGGTTGATGATCCAGTCGGATAACCCGGGTTACGGGTTGATCAACAACCTGCAGGCGGCCCTGACCATTGGTGTCAGGATCCCGATGACCAGCTTTATGATCGCTCAGGTAGGGGTGAAAGCAGCCGTGGTTCAGCGACTAGTGAACTGGGATGAACTGGTGTTTTCCGACCAGCTGGACCCGAAGTATGGCAATATCTATCAAACGGGTTTTATTCCCCCGGATGCCGACAAGCGGGTATTCCCTGACTTTGCAGCCGGCGGTATCCTTCAGTTCCTGTCCCCGGCAGGGAACATCAACGGTAATATCGGTTTTGCCTGTGATCATATTTTCAGGCCCGACCAGGCATTCCTGTCTAATGCTTCGGCACCACTCCCCAGGAAATGGGTTGCACATGGCGACCTGGTGATCTCGTCAGGGTATTCGTCCTCCAGTTTTTACCGTTCATCCGATGAACCGCTGAAACTCAACATCGGGTTCCTTTACCAGAACCAGGCCAAGTTCAATTCTCTGGAGGTTGGTCTTAATATGCTGAAATTTAATATTTATCTGGGTGGATGGTACAAGTCTACCCTGACCGGTAATACAGGCACCTCAATTGTCCTCCTGGCCGGTTACCGGTATGTGTTTGCCCCGGATATGAGCATCAAGTTCATCTACAGCTATGACCTGCAGGTATCGAAGAGCCTGGCCGGTACCGGCGGTGCACATGAGATCAGTCTCGTCCTGGAATTCGACCAACTGTCGTTATTCGGAGGCGGAGGCGGCAGCGGCCGCGGCGGATTCATCCCGGGCGGAGCAGGCCGCAGAGGGTATTCGTCCATGGAATGCCCGACGTTTTATTAATGGATTTTCCGCAATAAATATGGGGTAGGGGCGATTCACGAATCGCCCCTCCTTATTTTACCGGACATGTATGATGCTACGGGCGCAAGATCCGTGTGCGGTGATCAAAACCACCTGGTAGATCCCGGGAGGCATGTCACCGGCATACAGGACTGACTGATGGTCACCGGAATTCAGCCGGGCGTTGATCAGGTCACGGACCACAACACCCTGCATGTTCACGACGAACAACCGGGTATCACCGGGGGTATCGAGGGTAAAGGTGAGTGTTGCCTGGTGGTTGAACGGATTGGGCCGGGCTGAAAGATGCAGGCGATCGGAGAGGGTTCCCGGCTCAACGATCCCTGTTGGATGAGTGAACTTGTTGGTCATGACCTCTTTCATCAGGGCTTTTGCATCGGCCGTGTCCAGGTAATACAGGGGGAATCCGAGCAGGATCGTCCGGAAATCCGTTCCCATATATTCCAGTCCGACGGGCTTGTCCTGCATGCTGCCCAGTTGGGATGTTGAAGGATAATGTGAGTCGAGCCTGTAAATGACCGTTCCTCCGGCCACCGGGATATACGATTCCACCCTGCAGATCTCGCCGGGATACCCGTTAACCATCGATTTATGGTCATCGATACGGAGGGTATCGTAATCGTCCGATACCGGATAGGCCCTGTACATCATGCAGGCATTCTTGCTGTCAACTGAATCCGTCTTGAAGAAATCGCGGAGAATGGTACCCTCAGGAATGTCAAGCGGGTAGGTGCCAAGCAGCCCGGTCATCTTGGCCGGGTAAAACCCGCTGATCATCATGTTGCCCCCGTTGCTGAAGAAATCGGACAAAGCCCCGTAAGCGGGAGCAAGGGACGTCTGGAACGTGACCGTGTTCGTCATCCACAGGATGTTCTTGTGCGTTGCCAGGAGGTCTATTCCGAATCCGTCATTCGTATTGAGATCAAACCATTCATATGGAATGGTATCCATGACTGCCTGATAGAACTGCCGGATGCTGTCAGGGGTTTCCTCATTCAGATGAAGCTGGTTGACGATCAGCAGGGTGTCGGAGAAATGGTAGATCGCTCCTGAAACAGGCAGGGATGGCAGGCTCTCGCCGTACAGGGGATGTATGGAGGCGATGCGGTAGAAGTACTCTTCACCCTTGACGGCCGTCAGGTCATTATAGAATGTATCCGTTACCGGTTCAATGTTGATCAGGCTGAAGAATGAGGCATAGGGGGCCGCACGATAGACATTATACCCGGCAATGTCCGCATTGGCGGTCCCTTTCCAGGTCAGTCCTACACGGTCAGGATACGATCTGGCAGTCACCTGCGGGACGTAGGGATGATCCTGCTGGTCCATGAGGGTCGCGCAGGCGCCCCTGGCGACATCGGTCAGGTAAGCGATATTGCAGTTGCCGACTGTATCGCTGATATGGTGCCAATTGGGACTGAACTCGATCTCCTGGACGAAGATGGCCGGGAACCCTTCCTGGTAATAGCTGTATGAATCGCTTCCCGAGGGGTTCGGATCCTCCGGAATGACCGGTTCCAGTCCGGTATAAGTCGAATAAGCAAAGGCAGCGGCATCTGCCGCCCAGGTATCCGGTTCATACTTACCGACGATCACCTGCGGAAGGCTGTCGGGATTGTTTGCGACCATGTCGAGATTCAGCACATACCTGATATCCCGGTTTGTTTCACGGGCCACCGATGCCAGGTATTTCGACCCGAAGAGGCCCAGTTCTTCCGCTGCCCAGAGTGTGAATTCAATGGTCGCTGCGGGCTGGTACCCGGCCAGTTTCATGACCCTTGCCGCCTCCATGGCTACAATGGTGGCGCTGCCGTTGTCGTCGGCACCCGGGGCATCGTTGTATGGGTCCTCGTAGGAGAACGAATCATAATGACCGCCGATCACGTAAATCTCATCCGGTGCAGAAGCTCCAACCAGACGTGCCACCACATTGTATTGCCACAGGGTATCGACCAGGTACCCGGGCCAGTTGACCATGCACAGGAACGAATCGAGGCGGACATCGGTGTATCCGTAACTCAGGAATTGCCCGGCGATCCATTCGGCGACCTGTTTCCGGTCATCCCGGCCCATAAAACGGGATCCGAAATGCTGCAGGGTAAGCAGATTCTTCCGGACCGTATCCGGATTCATCAATGCAATGGTCTGGACGATAGTGGAATCGATATACCGTGATGCCGGAACCTGGACCGGGGCGGGTATCATGGGTAAAGCATGCGCCCGGCTGTAAAGGGGACGGTGGTCGGCAAACTGTGCCAGGGCCGTTCCCGTACTGAACAGTACGACCAGTAAAACGGCCAGCAGAAAGGAATAAAGCTTGTTCATAGGCTATGGTTTTAATCTTGTTACCACTGAATTTCAAAGGTCTTTTCCCCGGTCACGACCGTCGTGAACAGGATCCCTCTCTTCCGGTGAACCGTCACCGTGCCGTCGGGGGCCTCATCGATCAATTGTCTGCGAACCCGGTAATGATCAGTCTTTTCAAAGATCACATTGTTTGGGGAGGAGGCAGGCAGCATGAACCTGTTCTCCCGGACCGCGATGCGCTGTACCCCTATTGAATCGGGAAATCGGTGATCCATGATAGCCAGTATTTTCCTGCAGTCCGGAACACCGTATCCCACAAAATTGTTGGGGTAGGGATACAGGGTCGCGGACCGGTGGAGGATCTCCCGGATCTCATGAACGGTCAGGGTACTGTCTTTCTGCAGCATGCAGGCCACGATCCCGGTGACGACGGGAGCTGAAAAAGAGGTTCCCCATGGTGAGAAGGTGATCAGGTCGGGCTTAACATAGGAGATATCCGGGTTCCCGCGGCCACTGTAACTGGCTTTGAAGACCTTGTCGGGGAAACGGGCGGCTCCAACGGAAATGACATCGGGGGCATCAGCAGGGGCCCAGATAATCTTCCACGAATATTCGCCGGTATTCCCGGCGCTGTTGACGATGATCATCCCTTTCATCGCCCATTTCTGGCAGATCCTGGTGATCACGGCTGTTTTTCCGTCCATCTGGCCAGGCGTGTAGTTCTCGGTCTCGTCCGCAAATTCATCCAGGAATCCCATGGAGAGGTTGATCACCCTCACACCCAGGTTGTACATATCATACAAAGCACTGTCAATGATGTATTCAGTCACCCGTTCATCGCTCTTGATGTCGAAGTTCGTTGTGACAATAGCCAGGTAGAACCTGGCTCCTGCTGCCAGATTGTCGCGGAACACGGTATCCCCCGGATCGATCCCGCCCATATACCGGAGGACGTTGGTCCCGTGAATATTCTTGTAGAATGTAGCGGAATCGCTGTGGGTGTAATCCGCCGTGAATACGATCTGACCGTTCGCCTTGAGATGCCGGAGGGCAGGATCCTCCCAGAGGCCGGAAAATCCAAAGTCCAGGATCCCGATCTTCACATTCTGCCCCCGTAATCCTTGGTCAAAAAACGCCCCGGCGTGCACCTGTTTCAGGGCGTCGGTGTAATCCATGGCCTTTTGTCTGTCCTCCTTGGGTTGACAGGAAGGAAAGACAGCAACCAGGACCGCCAGGAGTATTATCATGTTCTTCATTCGACTCATGTCAGCACCTGTTCCAGAAATCCTTGTCCAGGAACCTGTTTCTTAAAAACTCCAGCAGGAGCCCGGCGAGGGAGCCGATTCCGAGGGCAACCGGCAGTCCTAACACCAACGGTTGCACCATGACCCCGGTCAAACGCAGGACAATAAAGATCAAGGCCATCAGGAGAAAAGCGATAAAAAAACCCTTCCAGAAGCAGTGCGAATAAGGCTCCTTCAGTCTCCTGTGAAGAAGGAACAGGAGAAACATCGAGACCAGTGCCAGGACCAGCGAAACGATCACGATCAGTCCCCAGGTTGTCATAGTATCTTAGTTTTATAGTCCATAACAAATATAACCCCGCTCAAATCCGGATAAAAATTTTTTCTACCAATGCCGGGACTTCCTCGGTCAATATTCTGAAGTTATTTGTCATGAGGCATTTCCTTTGTTTGTCCGGCGGGTAAACGCTTTCTTCAGATAGAGGTAATCGAGGTAATAGAGTACCCGGATCGAGAAACTGTTCGACTGTGGGCTCGCGAACATATTTTCGAGGTTGACCGTGTAACTGTGCACGGGGTCGTGATCCATGGTGTTGATGGCATTTTTCCACATCAAACTCATTTCGCTGCCTGGAGCAAAATACCAGGTGAACTGAAGATCGGCGGTGAACGCGTTGAAGTTCAGATCCTGGTCCCCGTCGTAACTGCTGGGATCCAGGGTGCCTTCGCGATCCAGGATATAGAAGTCGTAATAGATGGCCCGTGACCAGTAATGACGGGCCCGGAGCGACAGTGACATCTTCGTGTTGAAGATATACTGAGCCGTTAAAATATGATTGAATGTGGGCACATCACGGCGCCCGAAATAGATTACCGGATCGCCTAGGGAATCGTATTGGGTAAACACGTAGCCATATTCGTTCAGGGACTGGCTGTATCCCAGCGAAAGGGTGACATTGAACCGGTCGCTGAATCGGAAACCGGGCGCAACGGTGACATTATACCCGAAGGTTTTATTCTCCGGGACATTACTGAGGATCGCCGAGACGGAGATCCTGAACCGCTTCCGGATATCGGTCTTGACAATGCCCTGGAAATAATAGCCGGGAGGCTTCTTATAGACCCATCCCCAGGTACGCGGTTCATAATAGTCATCGAACCCGAACGGATCCCAGCCGGCAACCAGCGCAGTGGACCAATAATTCCTGAAGGTCGTGATATTGGACAGCTCGGTCTCGAAGAGGACATAGCTGGCCGGGCTGCTCAGGGTCTTATAGATGTTGTTCCACTGCGTCCTGCTGTTCATGATCTTCCATACCGGTTTGTAGATGTTATAGGTCAGGCTCAGGTGATTTTCCACATCATTGTTGTACGGAAGATATCCCATGTCATTGATGTCGTAGCTCTTGCTGATCTCCGACCGGGAGAGTTCGCAGGTAAAGATCCCGCTGGGCTTGCCCACCGAGACTTCGTAACTGGTGCCGAGGAAGGGTTCGGCCCCTGCCTGGTATATCTGGCTGACATTCAATCTCCCGAACGCAGCGAAGGTGTTCTTTTTATTCGATAGTTTCATTTCCGTGCCCGTCACGTTCGCGCAGTACTGATGATCGGGAGTATAATAATTCGTGTTGATCAGGGTGACGTAGGATGAGTTTTTCAGGCTTTGGTCCACCACCAGCACATTATAGTTTGTAAAAGGTTGGGTCAGAACGCGCCGGGACTGGCCCGTGACCGTATCTTTCAGCTCTGCCCAGGTATTGATCGTCATGGCATTGAAGAATCCCAGCCCAAGCCCGCCGGCATTCCTCCCGGAGATCTTGGTGGCGTTGATCATCCGCGTTTCATCGGGATTTACGGTCACTACTTCGTTGTCACGGGCCTCTTCATAGGGGAGATTATATCCCTTGGGCACACCGCCCACGCGGCGACTGTAAAAAATGTCGCATTTATCGAACAGTTCCGTTCCCTCCGTGAAGAATTGCCTTTTCTCGTCATACCGGATCTCGAAAGGGGTCAGGTTAAGGACTTGATCATCCGCCTGAACCTGTCCGAAATCGGGGATCAGGATCATATCGAGGGTGTAGCTTTCCGAGATCCCGTATTTCAGGTCCATTCCGCCCCTGGCGAACCAGTTCCATTTACCGGTCCCGGGTTCCTGTTCCACATAGCCGGCCACGTATGGAGTGAAGGAGAGCCTTATGGGCGGTTCGATATTCTGCATTCCGGTCACCTCTCCGTAATATTTAAAGATCTCGCTGGTGGCGATGTCGACGAAACACCAGGTGGAATATTCCCTACGGCGCTGGTTGTTCCTCCACATGTTGATGCCCCATACCTGCTTCTCCTGTTTGGGGAACCGGAGGGCGGAATAGGGGATCTTCACTTCGGCGATCCAGGCGTTCGCACTGACCGAAGTGCCCGTTTCCCAAACGGCATCCCAGAAAATATCGTTCCCGATGGCCGAGTATTTGCAGTCGTTCTGGAGGTTCTCAGGAGTGATCTTGAATTCGTACATGTTCAGCGCGTCGTTGTAAGGCAGGATGTCTATCGAGATGTAATCGGTGTTGAGCTGCTCGACCTGGTCGCGCTTTCCCATCTGCCTGCAGATCGAATCGGGAGCGGGGTCGTACATAACAGCTGCCACATAGAGGGCCACGTCGTCATAAGCAAACCGGATCTCCGTTGGAAAGACCGGCCGGGACCCGTTAAGAGGCGAATACTGCACGAAATCACCTGCCACAGGCGCCTCTTTCCAGAAGGCTTCATCGAGATTGCCGTCGATCTTCGGCGGCGTGGTGATGCGGACCGCTTCCACCACCTTGCGGCGCAGGAATGCCGAATCAACCGTATCCGACCGGACCGGGCAGGAAGAATATAAGTCTGCAGAAGCGATCAGGAGCAGGATGAAGATTGTGTGCCGGCAGAGGTTCATGGTTGCCATTTCCGACCCCACCCCTGCACCCCTCCCCTTCAAGGGGAGGGGACGGGGGAGAGGTCATCAGGGATTTCCCAAAAGTATGAAAAACACACGGGGAATTGCCAGCACAGAGCCGGCTATTGGTAGAGTAAAAGTGGTGATTCATCGAAATTTATCCTCCTCCATGTCAGGATTCGGACGCTTATGAATATCTTTACTATCTGAATATAAAGACGCGCATGAGCCGAAAGTACATTTTACTCCTTCATCTTTCTTTCTGGATCCTGTATGCCCTGGTGCCCGAACTGCCGCTGATCTTTCCCGACCGGAAATATCCCGAATATTATTATTACTATTCCGTGGCCTCCCAGGTCCTCAATATCCTGAATTTTTACACGGTCTATGCGGTGATCTCACTCGACCTGCTCAACTCCAAGAAGATCTGGAGGAATTTGCTGACCGTCGGAGGCGTCTTGGTCTTTTTCGTGATGGTGAGGCTGGTCGTGATGATCGTGGTGGACGTCTACCTCGGCGGATTCGCCTTCCAGGAGATCACGCTCCGGTTCTACCATGTGGTGGTGGAGGCGGTCAACACCATCACCTTCACCACCATGGCCCTGCTGATCAAATTCATGATCGACTGGTTCAGCGCCCAGAAGCAGAAGACCGACCTGCAGGCCAAGTCAAGGGCATCCGAACTGGCCCTGCTGCGCTCCCAGATCAATCCCCACTTCCTCTTCAATACGCTCAACAACCTCTATGCGCTGGTCTACAAGAAATCTGACGAAGCCCCGTCGGTGGTCATGAAACTCTCGGAGATCATGCGTTATATGCTCTATGATGCCAATGCCGAGAAGGTGATGCTGAAGAAAGAGATCGAGTACCTGCAAAGTTTCATCGAGCTGAACGAACTCCGGTTAAAAGAGGGTAAGGTCACCAGTTTCACCATCACCGGTGACTACAGCAGGCAGCTCATCCCCCCGATGCTCCTCATCCCGTTCGTGGAGAATGCCTTCAAACACGGATCCAAAAAAGCCGTCAGCCCGGCCATCCTGATCCGGCTGGAGATGTATGACAAGGGATTGGAGTTCGATGTGGTCAACTACGTGGATCCCGCAGCGACGGTGAACAAGGACCTGGAAGGCGGGATCGGCCTCGAGAACGTACGGAAAAGACTGGGACTGCTCTATCCCGGCAGGCACGAACTGCTGGTGGAAAACGGAGCCGGCACCTATCATGTAAATTTAAAGATCTTTGCCTTATGAAGCTGAATTGTATCGCGGTTGATGATGAGCCCCTGGCCCTGGAAGTCATGGAAGATTACATCCGGAAAGTGCCGTTCCTGAACCTGCTGAAGGTCTTCGATAACGCCATCGATGCGATGGAATTCCTGCGGAGTGAAAAGGTCGATCTGATGTTCCTGGACATCCAGATGGAAGAGCTGACCGGCATCCAGATGCTGAATATCCTCAAGCCCAAGCCGGAAGTGA
>DAIRDK010000069.1:0-12107 GCA_036796175.1 Bacteroidales bacterium
ACGACTTTGGGTGCGGCTGGTTTTTCGGTTTCAGCTTTCGGTGGCTCAGGGATGAGCACCGGGGTGATCTTTTTCGGCAACTCGCCGGTTCTTTTCACACATTTGGGGTAGATGGTCAGGTCGCCGGACTGGACGATCCGGAACAGCTCGATCATGAACGTAAACGAAGATGCTCCGTAATATTCGTAGATCATGCGCTGGTGCGGATCCTCAATGTAGTTTTTGATCTTGGAATCCTTCATCAGCCGCGGGGTTGATGTGACGATGACCATCTCATCGAGCTCCGGATCGTATTTTTTTTCCTGTTTTTTATACGATTTCAGCGAGATCTCGGTGCTCTTTTTGTTCTTCTTGTCGGTTGGATAGAAGAATGCCTTCTCGGGTGGCAGGAGTTCCGACGATTCGATGATACACTCGTGGAAATCACGGAACGTCTGACCCGGCTGGATCTCGATTTCCATGGTGTATTCCTCGTGTTCGACAGAGGTCAGCTTAAATCTGTATATCAACATAAATAACCCTTCAATGAGATTCCAAAAATAAAAAAATATCTCATTCGCTCACCGCTTTAAGACCGAGCTTCTCCCCTTCGTTCAGCATGAGCCGGAAGGCGGCCTCGTAATCGTTCGGGATCAGCCCTTCGAGGATGGCTTCCGTGATCGCGTTTTTAATGATGCCGACGGTAACGCAGGGCTGCAGTCCGAATGTTTTCATGATCACTTCGCCGCTGACCGGAGGCTGCCAGTTCCGGAGACGGTCTTTTTCTTCGATCTCCTTCAGCTTTTGCCTGACGATCTCAAAATTCTCCAGGTACCGTTTCACTTTAACCGGATTCTTGCTGGTGATATCGGCTTCGCAGAGCGTCATGAGCAGGTCGATGTCATCCCCGGCGTCAAACAGCAGCCGGCGGACGGCCGAGTCGGTTACGGTATCTTCGGCCAGGACGATAGGACGCAGGTGGAGCTGCACCATCTTCTCCACGAACTTCATTTTCTCGTTCATGGGGAGACGGAGGCGGCGAAAGATCCCCGGAACCATTTTCGCGCCTTTGAAATCATGGGCATGGAACGTCCACCCGGTGCCCGGCACGAACTTTTTCGTTGCCGGTTTTGCAATATCGTGCAGGATCGCTGCCCACCTCAGCCATAGGTTGTCTGACACGGCTGCGACATTGTCGAGCACGGCGAGGGTATGGTAAAAATTATCCTTATGGCCTTTGCCATCTATTGTTTCCGCTCCTTTCAGATCGACCATTTCGGGGAAGATGATCTTCAGCAGCCCGGTCTCCTCGAGGAGGCGGAACCCGGTTGAAGGGCGGTCGCTCAGGATGATCAGGTTCAGTTCTTCGGTGATCCGTTCGGCCGAAACGATCCCGATCCGGGTTGCATCTTCCCGGATCGCGCGGAGGCACTCCTCTTCGATCACAAAATACAGTTGGGCGGCGAACCGGATGGCACGCATCATCCGGAGCGGGTCGTCGGAAAAGGTGATGACGGGATCGAGCGGCGTCCTGATGATCCCTTCTTCCAGATCATGCATTCCTCCGAACGGATCGATCAGTTCGCCGTAGCCATCCCGGTCCAGGACAATGGCCATGGCGTTAATGGTAAAATCGCGGCGGTTCTGGTCATCGGCCACCGTTCCGTCCTCCACGATCGGTTTCCTCGAATCGCGCCGGTACGATTCCTTCCTGGCCCCGACGAATTCGATCTTCCAGCCATCCAGGTTGATCATGGCCGTCCCGAAATTCGGGAAGAACTTCACCGGCACCCGGTCGCCGAGTTTCCGGGCGACCTGGTTCGCAAAATCGATCCCGCTTCCGACGACCACGATATCAATGTCCGGCGAAAACCGTTTGAGGAGGATATCGCGGACAAAACCGCCGATCACGAACGACCTCACGCCGGTTTCATCGGACACTTCCGAGACCACGTTGAAGATGGGATGAGTAAGGTGCTCCGACAGGTTCATGATGCGACAAAAATAAGCATTCCGCTCAACATGGAATCAATAAAAATTGGCTTCGGCTCTTTGGGGATTACGCCCCAAATCGTATCTTTGAAGCCTTATTGTTAATCGATCAACTAATCCTATTCATATGGCGAAAAGAACAATTGTAGCGATGCCCGGCGACGGCATCGGCAAGGTGGTTTTGGATGAGGCCATCCGGGTCCTGGATGCGGCCGGATTTGATGCAGAATACATTCACGGCGATATCGGCTGGGAGTTCTGGTGCAAAGAGGGGAATCCCCTGCCCGACCGGACGATCAGGCTGCTGGAAGAGCATAAGATCGGGCTGTTCGGGGCGATCACTTCCAAACCGAAGGACAAGGCCGAGGCGGAACTGGCGCCGGAACTGAAGGGGAAAGGGCATGTGTATTACAGCCCGATTGTCAGCATGCGGCAGAAGTTCGACCTCGACATCTGCATGCGTCCGTGCAAGACGTTCAAAGGCAACCCGTTAAATTTCATCCGGAGAGGGCCAGGGGGAACCATCGAGGAACCGTTTGTCGACACCATGATCTTCCGGCAGAACACCGAAGGGCTTTACGGCGGCGTGGAATGGACCAATCCTCCCGACCAGGTCTATGACGCCCTGATGACCCACGCGAAGTTCAGGGATAACTTTGCCTGGTGCCCGAGGCCCGAACTGGCGGTTTCGACCCGTATCTTCACCAGGAAATACACCACGCGGATCGTGAAAGCCGCTTTCGAATACGCCAAGTCAAAAGGATTCAAGACCGTGACGGTGTGCGAAAAACCGAATGTGATCCGCGAAACTTCCGGCATGATGCTCAAGATCGCGCAGGAGATGTCGAAGAATGAATATCCCGACATCAGGGTGGTTGACACCAATATTGACGCCCAGATGATGTGGCTGACCAAGAATCCTGAACACTACAACGTGATCGTTGCCGGCAACATGTTCGGCGATATCGTGTCGGATGCCTTTGCCGGACTGGTCGGCGGACTCGGATTCGCCTGCAGCGCCAACATCGGTCCTGATGTGGCGGTGTTCGAACCCACCCATGGATCGGCACCGAAATATGCCGATTTCAATCCGTCGATCGTTAACCCAATCGCCATGATCCTTTCCGCGTGCATGATGCTCGACCATATCGGCGAGAACGTCATTTCCGCCAGGATCCACAAGGCCGTGTCGGAGGTGATCGCCGAAGGGCAGGTAAAGACGTATGACATGCTGAAACTGGCCGGGAATCCCGATGCATTCAGCAAAGGAGCCGCCAATACAATCGAGATGGCGGACGCTGTTATTGCAAAGCTGAAGTAATCAAGTTACCGAGTTAACCAGTTAACGAGTTACACTATGACATCAGAAGTATTGAACCTCTGGCCGGAACTCATGTGGATCCGGGATGAGGAACTCCGCGAAAAGACTGCCAGGACCTGGGAACTGGCGCTGGAAAAAAGCGTTCTGACCGCTGACGATCTGCAGAAGATCCCGTTCACCTTGCTCGCCGGCCCCGACCTGAAGGTCTCCTTCATGGCCCACAAGCGTTGTGTAGTCCATGTGGCGAAAGAGGCCGGGGAGAAGATGAATGAGTTCTTCGGCAACGACCTGCCGGTAAACATGGACGTCCTGATCGCGGGAGCCATTCTTGCCGATGTTGGGAAACTGCTTGAATACGAGCTGGACAAGGACGGAAAATCGGTGCAGGGAAAGTACGGTAAATACCTGCGTCACCCGTTCTCGGGCGTCTCGCTAGCAGAGCAATGCGGAGTTCCTCCGGCCGTTTGCCATATCATCGCCACCCACGCAGGCGAAGGCGACATGGTTAAGCGTACGGTGGAAGCATACATTGTGCATCACGCGGATTTCATGACCTTTGAGCCATTCAGGGAAAGATTAAAATAATTCTTTTCTTAACCACAAAGGCACAATTAAAAACACTAAGTACACAATAACTTTAGTGCCCTTTGTGGAATACGTTGTGTCTTTGTGGTAAAAAAAAACAACATGAATATAATAGAAAAGATCATAGCAGCTCACAGCAAGCAGGCTGCAGTAAAGCCGAACGACATCGTGGATGTCACGATCGATACGCGCGCAGCGCGGGATTTCGGAGGGGCCAATGTGGTAAAGAACATCCTGGACAACGGATTGACGGTGGCCGATCCTTCGAAGACCGTATTTACTTTCGACTGCAACCCGGGCGGATCGGACCAGAAGTACGCCGCCAACCAGCAATACTGCCGGCAGTTCGCACGCGAAAACGACATCCGCGTCTATGACGTGGATGCCGGCGTCGGGACGCACCTGGCCATCGACAATGGCCTGGCCTGGCCCGGCAGCACCTTCGTGTCGACCGACTCGCATGCGAACATCATGGGAGCCATTGCCTCGTTCGGGCAGGGCATGGGGGACCAGGATATTGCCGCAGCATGGGCCAAAGGCTTTGTATGGTTCAAAGTGCCTGCATCGGTCAGGATCAACCTCAACGGGAACCGGCCAGCCAATATTTCTGCCAAGGACATCGTGCTGAACCTGCTTTCCATCTTCGGTGCGAACAAGCTCCTGGGTTATTCCGTCGAATTGTACGGGCCCGAAGTGGATCATCTGACGCTTGCGGACCGCATCACGATCGCATCGATGGGAACGGAGATGGGGGCCATCATCATTCTCTTCCCGACCACCCCGGGCCTCCTAGCGGAGCTGAAAGCCATCACGGGCAAAGAGTACCAGGGGATCACGGCGGATCCGGATGCGGTATACGAAAAAACATTCGATATCGACCTCGGCAAATTCGTCCCCATGGTCGCCAGGCCGGGCCATCCGCACGACGATGCCTCTGTTGCAGATGTGCGGGGACAGAAGATCGACTCCGGTTTTATCGGCAGCTGCACCAACGGCCGCATCGAGGACCTGCGGGCCGCCGCGTCGGTGTTAAAAGGCAGGAAAGTGGCACCGGGTGTCGTTCTGAAGATCGTGCCGGCAACGGATGCGATCTGGAACCAGGCACTCAGTGAAGGTTTGATCGGGCAATTCAAAGAAGCCGGAGCCCTGGTGTCCAACGCAGGCTGTGCGGGCTGTGCGGCAGGACAGGTAGGACAGAACGGTCCCGGAGAGGTGACGATCAGCACCGGGAACCGGAATTTCGAAGGCAAGCAGGGCAAAGGATTCGTTTATCTGGCTTCCCCGGCTGTGGTTGCGGCCAGCGCCGTGGCGGGCTATATCACCACTCCGGACCAATTGCCTGAGAAACCGGCTCTCTTCGGCAAAACCGGGGGCATGAAGCCGGTAAAAAAAGAAAAAGCCAAAACCGACAAACCCACGATCGTCGAAGGCCGTGTATGGATCATCCCCAAGGATGACATCGACACCGACATGATTTTCCATAACCGCTACCTGACCATCACCGATATCCGCGAAATGGGCCAGTATACGTTTGACAACCTCAAGGGGTTCGAAGATTTCGCGAAGCAGGCAAAGCCCGGCGATATCGTGATCACCGGGAAGAATTTCGGGGCGGGGAGTTCACGCCAGCAGGCGGTCGATTGCTTCCTTTCCCTCGGGATCTCCTGCATCCTGGCCGAGTCATACGGCGCCATTTACGAGCGCAATGCGATCAACGCGGCCCTGCCGATCCTGACCTATGATCCGGCATCCCTCCAGGATGCGGGTATCCATGAAAGCGATCGGGTTAAGGTCAATTTCGAAACAGGAACGGTTGAGAATCTGGCCAATGGGAAGACAACGCACATCAACCGGTTCTACGATGCACAGATGCTGATCTACCGGAACGGCGGATTATTGTAAAGCCTGTCGCTGGTGCTTCCACCTTCGGTGCGACCAAAGCCAAAATTCAGGCTTCTCCCTGATCTGGTTTTCGAGAGCTCCCATATATTTCTCGGTGATCTCACCGGGCCGGGTATTCTCCGGATGCCCCACGAGAGGTTCGAGAGAAACGGTATAATACCCCCGACGGACCTTCTGGACATTCACGAAATACACGGGCAGGCGGGATCGAACGGCATGTTTCTCGGGTCCGTGCAACGTGGCCGTCTCCTGGTTCAGGAACCTGACCCAGATGGAACGTGAGAGATTGGAAGGGCTCTGGTCGGCAACCATCAGGAAAATGGCCGGTGTGTCCTGGTACGTATCGAAGGATTTCGTGGTATGGTTGATGGAAATGAGTTCTGTTCCGCTTTTGGCGCGCGTTTTTTCAATGTAGTCGTCGATCAGCTTATTGGACAACGGTTTGTAGAAGGCGACCGGTTTGTGTTTCAACTGGAGGGCCGCCGCGATGCTTCCCCACTCCCAGTTGTTGTAATGACCCAGTACGGCGATCACACTTCGTCCTTCCGCATACAGTCCATCCAGGATCTCCGCGTTGACCAACCGGTACCGCATCAACACCTGTTGCCTGCTCATTGAGAATGCCTTGACGCCCTCCACCAGCAGATCGCAGAAGTGGCGGTAAAAGGCTTTGATGATCCGGTCGATCTCTTCCGGGGCTTTTTCCGGGAAAGCCCGGGTAAGGTTGGTCCGGACAATATGTTTCCGGTAGCGGTAGATGTAGAAGAAAAAATAATAAAGGATGTCCGAAAACAGGTACAGCAACCAGAACGGAGTTAGAGAAAAGGTGTAGATGAAAAACAGGAAAAGGATATAAGTAAACCGGTTCATCAGCGCAAGTTAGTTCATTTTAGAGCACCTTCAGTGCATTTTCCAGATCCGACCTCAATTCACCGGGCTCTTCCAGGCCAATATAGAACCGGACCAGGTTCCAGGGCACGGTGTCGGATTTCTCGCCCGGGGTGAATGCAATGGCCGGGAAAACAAGCGATTCATACCCGCCCCAGGAGACGGCCAGCAGGAACATCTTCAACGACTCGCAGAATTGTTCGATCTGCTTTTCGTGTTCTGTTTTCAACAGGACCGAGAAGAGTCCGGTTGAAAATTTCATCTGGCGGTATGCCAATTCGTACTGGGGATGTGAGGGCAGGAACGGGTAGAAGACACGATCCACTTTCGGATGTTTTTCCAGGAATGCAGCTAATTCCGCGGCACTGCGGCTGCTTCGATCCACCCTCAGGTGGAGCGTGCGCAGTCCCCTGAGCATCAGCCACGCATCATGCGGGGAGGGAATCCCGCCGAGGGTCAGGAGTTCGGTCCCGAAGATATTCCGGATCCGTTCCCGGGTGCCGCAGATCACGCCGGCCACCACGTCGCTGTGACCCGAGATATATTTCGTGGCAGAATGTACGATCAGGTCGATGCCCAAATCGGCAGGACGTTGTGCCAGCGGAGTCGCGTAACTGTTGTCGCAGATCGTCACGATCCCGTGTTCCCGGGCGAACCGGGCGACCTCTTCCAGGTCTTGCAGCTCAAAGGTCATGGTATTCGGCGACTCCAGGTAGATCAGGCGGGTCCCGGGGCGGAGGGCATTCTGAAAATGGACCAGTTCCGTTCCGTCGATGAAGGTGGTTGTGATCCCGAATCTCCCGAGGAGGGAATTCAGAAGCGTATAGGTCCAGCTGTACGGTTTCCTGACACAAATTACATGATCGCCTTCCCGGAGGCATGAGATGACCGCCGTGGAGATGGCAGCGCAACCGCTTGAGGTGACCAGCGCGTCTTCGGTGTTTTCAAGGGCTGCCATCTTTTTCCGCAGCATGGTCACCGTAGGATTGACACCCCTGGAATAGACCGGCAGGCTGAACTCATGTTCCAGCGCATCGCGCATTTCGGAAACGCTCCGGAAACAGAAGTCGCCCGTTTGGATCACCGGCGGCGCAACCGCCCCGAAATAATGTTCATGGTCTTCACCAAGCTGGTTGAGGATCTCCGAAAGGGTCATCTGAAGAGCTAATCGGCATCAAAAGTATCAAAAAAATGAAAAAGCCGTACTTTTGTCAAAAACCAACACTGTGCTGATCATCCGCAGACACCATACCGATCCGTACTTCAACCTGGCTGCTGAAGAGTACATCCTGAAGGAATTCGACGACGACATTTTCATGCTTTGGCGGAACGGACCTTCCATCATTGCCGGCAAGCACCAGAATACCCTGGCCGAGATCAACCTGGATTTTGTTAAAGAACATTCCATTAAAGTCGTGCGCAGGATCTCCGGCGGCGGCACCGTGTTCCACGATCTTGGCAACCTGAACTTCACGTTTATCAGTACCGGCCGTGAGGGTCATCTCGTTGATTTCAGGCGCTTTACACAGCCCATTCTCGATATTCTGCAAAAATTGGGCATCGAAGCCCGTTTTGAAGGACGGAACGACCTGACGATCAACGGACTCAAGTTTTCGGGCAATGCCGAACACGTGTGGAAAAACCGGGTCCTCCATCACGGAACCCTGTTATTTTCGGCCCGGATGGATCACCTGAGCGCCGCCCTGAAAGTCGATCCTTCAAAGTTCAGCGACAAGGCCGTGAAATCGGTCCGCAGCCGGGTGACCAATATCAGCGAACACCTCATGGAGCCGATGGACGTGATGGAATTTTCGGCACTCATCGAAGCGCACATTGCCGAAATCTATCCGGATGCAGCCTACTACGACCTCACAGAGGAAGATCATCGCCGGATCCAGGAACTGGTCGAAAAGAAATATGCCACATGGGAATGGAACTTCGGCTATTCACCACAATACAATTTCAGGAAACTGGTTAGAACCCAGAAGGGAGGCACCCTCGAATTCCAGCTTGATGTCCATGATGGCATCATCAGGGACATCCGCATTTTCGGGGATTATTTTTCTAATTTTGATACAGAAGAAATCGAGCAGGCGCTTAAAGGGATCCCCCACGAGGAGGGATCCGTGAAGCAGGCGCTGTCGCCATATCGTATCGGGGACTATTTTGAACAGGTGGAACCCGGGGAGTTCATCAACGGATTATTCTGACTTTAACCGAACCAACATGGAACACCAGGATATTTTCAATAAACTGTGGAAAGATTATGTGAAGCACAGTCCTTCCACCCAGCGGGTTTTCGATCTGCTGACAGCCGAAGGGGAAACGGTGGTCAATGACCACGTCGCCTTCCGTACCTTCGCACATCCGTCCATCTGCGTCGACATCCTTGCCCGGCCATTTATCGCAGCAGGCTACGAGCTGAAAGGGGAATACACCTTCGAGACCAAGAAACTGTTCGCCAAGCACTATGAGCATGCAGGCGATCCGCTGGCCCCCAGGGTGTTCATCAGTGAACTCCGGTACAATGAGTTCAGCCCCTACCTGCAGGATATGGTGAAGCGATGGATCCACGGGGTCCCCGAATGCCTCCTGGGCTCGCCGAACATCATCTTCGCCGGCAATGCATCGGTGATCCCTTCGATCGATGTGTACAATAAGTTCAGGGAAGAATCGGAATACGCGGCCTGGCTTTATGTAAACGGATTCAGGGCGAACCATTTTACGGTCAGCGTCAACCATCTTAAAAAATACGATACCCTTCGGAAGGTGAATGATTTCCTGAAGGCAAACGGATTCCGCCTGAACGATGCCGGCGGTGAGATCCAGGGTTCACCGGAGGATCTGCTCGAACAATCCAGCATCAAGGCCGAGATGGTGAAGTATAAATTCGTAGAAGGCCAGTTTGAGATCCCCGGATGTTATTATGAGTTTGCCAGGCGTTATCCCGACAGCGACGGAAAACTCTACGGCGGATTCATCGCCAAATCGGCCGACAAGATCTTTCAATCCACCGATTTCTATCAAAAATGAGGTGCGGGCTCAACAGACTTTCCGTTCTCCTGCTCATTTTTTTACTGGCCTGCACCGGGCGGGCCGGTTCAGGGAATAACCGGCAGGGAGGACTTGCGACAGGGCAGGTGATTCCCGACATCAAATGCAGGGATTACCCCTCCTACTCGTACTCCTTGTACCTGCCAAAGGGATATACCGAAACGGAGCGGCTTCCCGTATATGTTGCCTTCGATCCGGGATCGAAAGGAATTCTTCCGGTAACCCGGTACAGTGAGCTTGCCGAAAAGTACCGTTTTATCCTTGTGGGGTCGAACGATTCACGCAACGGGTTGCCTCCCGAACAAACCATCCGCATTGCCAAGGCCCTTATCAGTGAGGTACAGAGCAGGTTCGGGGCCGATCCGACCCGGATCTTCCTGACAGGATTTTCCGGCGGGGCCAGGGTTTCATGTTTTGTCGGCATGTCCGTCAGTAAAGTACAGGGAGTGATCGGTTGCGGCGCCGGATTACAGGAGACGGATCAGCAACCGGTTCATTCATTCCGCTACTTCGTCATCGCGGGTGAAGCAGATCCCAACCTTTCGGAAGTGATCATCCAGGACCAGTTGCTTTCGCAGGCCCGCTGGGATCACCGGTTGATGATAATCCCCGGCGGGCATGCATGGCCTCCGCCAGCAGAGATGGAAAAAGCAATCCTGTGGATGAGAGGGGAACTCCCTCCCCTGCCTGTCGAAGACCGACGCCTTGCAGACTTTTATGAGATCGACCGGGAAACAACGCTGCGGAATACCCTTTTAACACATTTCATTTCGGGCGACACGACCTGGATGAAGCGGGAGATCCGCAAACTAAAGGAGCAATCACACAATGCAAAAAACACAAACGACAGCCTCATTGCAAAAAGGCTGTTGGGTTTCCTGGGCCTGATGTCGTGGTCAAATTCGACGGCACAACTGAATAACGGGCTATTGGACCGGGCTTACCTGTCGTTGACCATTTACCGGATGACCGAGCCGGAAAACCCTGCGGTGGACTCACTATTTAATGTTTATTACCAGAAACGAAATCCCTGAGATGGATTCCACCGGGCTTGACACAAGACTTCATGAACTAACGAAGACGTTCGAAGGTGATCTGCATACAGATGAAGCCTGGCGCATCCTGTATGCGACGGATGCTTCCGCATACCGTGAGATCCCTTTGGGAGTGGCACGTCCAAAGCATGCGAAAGACATTCAACTGCTCATCCGGTTCGTAGCGGAGACGGGCATTCCGCTGATCCCGCGCACGGCCGGAACATCGCTGGCGGGCCAGGTTGTGGGTGCCGGGCTGATCGTGGATGTCTCCCGTTACATGACCCGGATCCTGGAGATCAACCCGGAGCAGCATTGGGTTCGCGTGGAACCGGGTGTGATCCTGGACGAACTGAATAAATTTGCGGAATCTTACGGTCTTTTTTTTGGGCCGGAAACATCGACCTCCAGCCGTTGCATGATCGGCGGCATGGTCGGAAACAATTCCTGTGGCGCCCATTCCATCATTTACGGAAGTACCCGGGATCACACACTGGAGGTGAAATGTATCCTCAGCGACGGATCGGAAGCCGTCTTCGGCAACCTGTCAGCCGGCGAATTCATGGAGAAACTCAGCCTGAGAAATCTTGAAGGAGAGATCTACCGCCAGATTCACCATGCATTGTCAGACCCCGGCGTACAGGCGGAGATCCGGAAGGAATATCCCGATCCCTCCATCCACCGCCGCAACACAGGGTATGCGATTGATCTGCTTGCAGATTATTTCGAAGGCGGTCTGCAGTCCTTCAATTTTTCACAGCTTATTGCCGGTTCGGAAGGCACGCTTGCATTCATCACCGAAATAACGCTGAACCTCGTTCCTCTGCCGCCAAAAGAAAAGGCGCTTGTATGCATCCATTGCAACACCGTGGATGAAGCGCTTAAGGCGAACCTGGTCGCACTGGAATTCCGTCCCGGGTCCGTCGAACTCATGGATAAAGCCGTGATGGACTGCACGCGCGACAACATCACGCAGCGGAAGAACCGCTTCTTCATCGAAGGCGACCCAGGAGCGATCCTGATCGTGGAGTTCGCCCGTGACAGCCGGGAAGAGATCCTCACCACGGTGAAGGCGATGGAAACCGCAATGCGCGCGAAAGGATTCGGATATCATTTCCCCGTCATCTTCCCGCCCGACCTCAAGCGGGTGTGGGACCTCCGAAAGGCCGGACTGGGGGTGCTTTCCAACTATCCGGGCGATCGAAAACCGGTGCCCGTGACTGAAGACACCGCCGTCAATCCGGCAGTCTTGCCTGAGTATATCAGGGAGTTCAGCGAGATGCTCAGGTTCCATGGCCTCGATTGCGTGTATTATGCCCATGTGGGGTCGGTGGAACTTCACCTGCGGCCCG
>DAIRDK010000070.1:0-12046 GCA_036796175.1 Bacteroidales bacterium
TGTGTTATTGATTCTCAATTTGTTGAAAAAAATTTTGAAGGAATGCACCTATAAGGTAGTTTTTATCCTATATTTGACATAACAAGTCGTGTGGGATTTTCTCTGTAATGAATATCAGTATAATTGATTTTTTATAAGTTATTCAATATAATAGAGCGAACATGAAAACATTGAGCCCCTTCTTTTTCTTGATTCTGATAACCTATATTTATCTTATCATTCCGGCTTCCGTTCAGGCCCAGGGTGTATATTCCTACCGGTCCGGCTCGAAATATGCCGAGATGACCCGCATCGACCTGGATAAGCCCATCGGCCCCGGCACAACGGATGTCAGCGCAGCGATCCGGAACCGGACCTATGCTCCCGGGAAATGCCCGTCAGGACCTGCAGCCAAGGTGGATTCCCTGATCTCATGCTCGCGCTACGAGGGATATACCATCAAGAAAACCTACACGTATTCGCACAACGGCAATCTTCTGAATGAACTGGACCGCTTTCTTGACGGGAATCAGTGGATCAACCAGGAACAGGTGGTCTATACTTATGACCACCAGGGTCATGTTCTCTCGGAAACCATTTCAATCTGGGACGGTTCCCAATGGCTGGAATATGTGGTTCAGACTTACAAATACAACAAAGCCGGTTTGTGCACCTCCCTGTTGTTCCGTGACCTGATGAATGATTTCACCGAACGGATCAGCATGTTTTATGATCACAGGGGGAACCGGATCGAAGAGCTCGGGGAGTACTGGGATGGCGAAGGGTACGTCAACCTGGAACGATGGTTTTACACGTATGACAAACAGGGAAACCGGATCAGCATGCTGGGAAGGCTGTGGGACGGGGCGGCCTGGGTGGATTACCTGAGAGAGCATTGGACTTACTACCGCAAGGACAAATGGCTGACCAACCTGATCGAACTTTCGGACGGTTCGTCCTGGATGAATTACCTGTATTACCAGAACCGTTACAACAGACAGGGCTATATCGCCTCCTACACCGGAAGCTACTGGCATGATGGAGACGGATGGGTTGCGGAATTCGGAGGCCGCTTTACCTACGACAACCAGGGCAATATGATCTCGAATGTTCAATCCTCTAATGCCTACTGGGAAAATCCTCCCTACTGGATCGACAGCGATTCCACATTTAACAAGTTCAGGTACCGGCAAATGAACATTACCGGAACGGGGTATGTCTGCCAGGATGACCAGTGGGTCCGGGGGGAAACCAATATCTTTATTACGTTTAACAACAAAGGGACGGCGGAGGTATTTGCCGACGAATATCCTTCGAACCAGGTCAAGGTATACTACTCCAGCCTCAGGGACCGGGATCGCGAAGAGGACGGCCGGGAAGGACAGGCGCTGAAGGAAACGGCAAATTCTGCTTCAGATCCGGGCGGATTCTCGGTCATGATCTACCCGAATCCGGTTAGCGACGCTTTCAGGGTCACCGTGGTGGCGCCGGTCAGTGGTTATTACAGGATCAACCTGTTCAACAGCGAAGGGAAACTGATCCAGAAGATCTATGAGGGGGACCTGGTTCCGGGTACGAATGAGATCGAAGTCAGTTCGATCCAGGATCCCGGGAAGGGGCTCTATTTCCTGAATGCCGTTTCCGCTCATCACTCGCAGACGGTCAAACTGGTGCGCTATTAAGAGGCGGTCATCCCGGGATTCATCCGCGGACCTTGCAAACATCACTCTTTTTTAGTATATTAGGTGGCTTAAGACAAGTTCTTTAAGACCATCCGCCATGAACAGTATCCGTGTTTCCGTTGTGATCCTCCTGGCCGTTGCCGCATTGGCACTCAACGGCTGCAAGAAGGATAAAGATGTATTATCAGTCAAGTACTCGGGCACCCTGGTCTATACCTATACCAGGGGATTCCCGCCGTTCACCGCGACGTCCACGATGGATGTAACCCTAGGTAAGGACGGGGTCCTCACCTCCGGAACCTTCACCACGGCCTCATTCGATGAGGAAAAGACCAAATACGAGAACCTGAAGCCCGTGATGAAGATCCACATGGCCGGGACGGTGAAGCTGGACCAGGCCAAGGGGAATTATCAGCAGATCAACGGGGAGGACAAGGTATTGGTCTATATTCATTCCCTCATTGATGCCTCCATGCAGGTTTACGGCTGGGATGATGACCTGGGATTTATCCTGGTCATGGATGAACCGTTCACTTACGAAGATGAATTCTCCGACGGGACCTGGGAGTTCTCGCTGGACGACGCCGTGATAACGGGCAGCACGATCAGTGTCACCCTCCCCGATATCGAAGGATCGTCAACGTACGGGTACACCCTTTGGCTGATGCCGGTGCCGTAACCGGGGCCTTCCTGTCAGAACGGGTACCCGATCCCGAAATTCCAGATGATGTCTTTGAGCTGAAGTTGTGAGAAATACCATGATCCGTTCTCCGGCCAGGAGGGCATGCGGAGGGGGATGGCAGGATCGAGACGGAAAATGAAGAAATCGAAATCGAGGCGAATGCCGATCCCGACATCGATCCCGAATTGTTTGTAGAATGTATCGAATTTGAATTCCCCTCCGGGGAGGTCGACACTGGGTTTCAGCAACCAGATGTTGCCGATATCAGTGAATAAGGCCCCTTTCAGGAAACTCCAGATCGGGAACCGGTATTCCAGGTTAGCCTGCAGCTGGATATCGCCGATCTGGCTGAAGCTGGCCGACACGGAATCCGGGGAGAAGGTCCCCGGCCCCAGGTATCCCATCCGCCATCCTCTCATGTCGTTTGCCCCGCCGGCGATGAAGGCCTTTTCAAAAGGCAGGGAAGTGCTGTTGCCATAAGGGATCCCGATACCGCCGTAGAATCGGGCCACCACCGATTGCGAGTGCCGCATCATCCAGTAGTAGCGGAAGTCCAGGTCGGGTTTGACGTACTGGGCGTAAGGACTTCCGAACAGGGTATAGCTGCCTTCCCCGTTTTTTGTACCTCCTAACCAGCTGTTCAGCCCGTACAGCACATTGCCCCCGGTTTCCAGGTTCGATCGGATATACATGAAATCCTTCTCTTTGTCGAGTTTCTGGTTGCTGAACGTGAGTGTATAACGCAAACCGGCCACGACATGGCTGGTATACTGGTTTTTCAGGCGCTGGTCCTCAAGCGAGTCCAGTTCGGCTGTGAACTCGGGACTTTGATTGACGTTCACAAAAAGGAGTTCGATCGGGTTGAACGTATGCGACAGCCGTTCATTCTGGATCCAGTTGTACCCGAACGAAGCGTTGAACATGTTGCGGATGTACTTCGGATCAAGCTTGCTCTGGAAATTGTAGCCGACGGTCAGGATCGTTTTCGGGCGTGCTTCCTTGGGGATCCGCTCAGGCCTGATGGGAAAGAGGAACTGGGGAAAGGTCAGGCTGACGTTCAGGCCGATCTCCACGGTGTTGAACAGAACGGCCGATCCGCCGCCCGCCTGCATCTGGGCCGAGCCGTTCAGGCTGATCTTGAGCAGCTGGGCCCCGGTAAAGATGTTTTTGTTCTGATACCCTACCGTTCCCGAGATCCCGAACGCACCGCCTGAATTGGTGCCGTCGGTCGTGAATGAGACGGCATTCCCAGCCGACCTGGCCAGTTTGACATGACAATCGAGGATATCCTGATGCGGTGAACCGGCAGGGGCCAGGACATCATCGAAATCGATGTTCACGTATTTAAATACCTGGAGGCCGTTGAGCTGGGAATACGTTTTATTGACATCCAGGATCGAGTATGCATTTCCGGGCTCGATCAGGATGTTCTGGGTCATTGTGCGGGGCTTGAGCCGGAACTTGTTTTTATAGAGGAAATAATAGGCTGTTGTTCCCTCCTCCTTATTCGGCTTGTCGAATGTCGCCACCAGCGTGTCATAGGGCAGGGTATCCGCTTTGAGGTTGTCGAATTCGGGAAACACAAAGACATGGTTGATGTAATAACGCTTGTGGGGAACCTGTTCCACCAGGCCGAACCCGGTGAGTGAAGGGACCACGGGATTGGTGATCTCGACCAGCACATCCATGCGGTGATTGTTCAGGTTGCTGTCGAGTCGGAATACGATGAACCCGGTATTGAAGTGGTAATAGCCCTGGTTCAGCAGGTTGCTGGCGATCCGCGTCCGTTCGTCATCCAGCAGGTAGGCGTCATAATTGGCTCCGCGACGGATCAGTGTCCGGGCCGTATCCCTGAAGATATCCCTGGCCAGCGCCGTGTCGGGGATCAGGTAGGATATGTTCCGGAACAGGTATGGCTTACCGGCCCGGATGTCATAGTGTACGACCGCCTTTTTCTTTCTGTACGAAACGGAATCATTTACTTCCGACTGGAAATAGCCCTTGTTGTTCAGGAACAGTTTCATCTGTTTCCTGGAGATGGAAACCAGGCCGGTGTCGAGGATCACCGGGGCGGATCCGACCTTGGTGCGAAGCCATTTCTTGAATTTGCTGTCCTTCCCCTTGCTGCCCATGTTATACAAGGCGATATTCGTCCGGAACAGTCCGAAGAGCTTGTCGTTCGGGATCTGCTGGAGATATCCCTGCAGGTCGTCAGATGAGATTTTCGGATCATCGATGCGGAATTTATTCTTGACCAGCAGGTATTCCTTTTCGGGAAGATGGCGGGTGACGTTGCAGGATACCAGGATCAGCGCCGGAACGGCGATCAGGAGGACACGGGTGATGGCGGATCTTCCCGTGTTCATTTCTCGGGGGATGAAAGGTTAAACCGCTCAGGATGGCGGGCCGTCACGTTACGGTAAAAATCCTGGATGATCCGGAGATCCTGTTCATAATCCCCGGATGGATAGATGACCGGTCCGATGCCGCCTGACTTTTTCTTGTAGTCGATGTAAGAGAGGGCGATTGGCACACGGGCTTCCACGGCGATCGTGTAAAATCCTTTTTTCCATTGCGCCACTTTCTTTCGTGTTCCTTCCGGGGTGATCACCACAATGAGATCCTCGTTCTGTTCGAACATCCCGGTCACTTCGCGGACCAGATTGCTCTTGTATTTACCGCGATCCACCGGAACGCCGCCCATCCATTTCAGGAACGGGCCCAGCGGGAAGAAAAAGCTTTCGGACTTGATCAGGAAACGGATGTTTACCCGGATAGCCCAGAAGGTCAGGCGGCCGATGACAAAATCCCATAAGGAAGTATGCGGGGCGGAAACGACGACGGCTTTCCGTATGCCGCCGGGGAGGGATCCGTCGGTATGCCAGCCGAGAAGTCTAAGGATGAATGCCGAAAGCCATCTGCCCATGTTTCAAGCGTGTTGCCAGTTCTTCCGATATCGCATTGTCGTGTGCCATGCAAACATCCGTCGCAAAGGCAGTGGCCCTTTCGATCAGCGGTTTCCAGGAGTTCCGGGCGACTTTCCAACGGCCCTGCTCCAGCACGGCACCTTCCTTGCCCAGCGCCAGCAGCCCGGAGATCAGTCCTGCGTTGAATGCATCGCCTGCGCCGATCGTGCTTTCCGGCCGGATGTTCGGCACCGGGAAGTTTTGCTGATGTTTCCCGCAGTATACTTCGATGCCTCTCCGGTTCCGGGTGTAGATCAGGATCAGGCAGCCTGCCTTGCGCACTTTCGAAAAGGCATCACTGCCTTTCCGGACCCCAAAAATATGAATAAAATCCTCGTCGGAGCCCCTGACGATATCCGAAAGGGAGATGTTTTCTATAATCCATGGGAGTAATGACGGAAGTTCCCGGAGATGCGGCTTCCGGAAATTGGGATCGTAGATGATCAGCGCACCGGAATTCCTTGCCTTACGTATGAACCGGATCACCTTCGACCGGACTGTCTTATCAAGGGAGAAGAACGAACCAAAGAGAACGATGTCCCCCCGGGATGGGGTCGGGAACATCAGCTTCAGCCGGATTTTCGGGAACACCCTGAAGAATGTGTACTCCGCATTGTTGTTCCCATCCAGGAAGGCGAGCGAGATCGTGGTCCTGCCGTCGGAAAACCGGTCGACAAACTGCATGTTCACCTGGTTGTCCTGCAGGAATCGATCCACCAGGTTTCCGGGAGCATCGGTCCCAAAGTCGCTGATCAAATGGACAGGCGTTCCGCTCCGGCCGAGGGAGACTGCGGAGTTCAGCATGGACCCGCCGGGCCTGGCGGCGATCAGCTTCCCGTCTTTGAAGATAATGTCCAGGACGGTTTCACCTATGCAGTATACGTTTCGCAACGAGGTTAATATTCTATGTCGAGGTCAAGCTGCTCCCTGAGCGTATTCAGGGCCGGGTTTTTCGCAGCCATCTGTTCGAACTTTTCCTTGTCGGTGTATGGCTTCAGTGTTGCATGATTCTCGTTTACCTGCGTGCGGATCCCGATCCTGAAGTTGTTGAGGCTGGATCGCAGGAAACCGGTCAGTTCACCCCGGATCTCACGAAATTCCTCATCCAGGATCCTGTTGTCGATGGTGACCAGGATGCTGAAGTCGTCTTCCAGAACCGGGGGCCTTGAGTTGAGAATGGAATACAGGTGGGGCTTGTCGATCCGCAGGTTCTCTGCAAAGTCCTTCCAGGCATCATTCAGCTGATCCGTCGTAAAGGGATCGGCCGCCGATTGATTTTCTTCTGTTCCTTCTTCCAGCCCGCTCTCTTTTTTTCGTGTCGACGGCAGGCCTTTCCTGATCGAAATGGATCCGGGCATGACGGGACCCGGTCCTTTCGGTTTGGAAGGTTCGCTGGCAGCGGCGGGACGGGCCCGCTCAGCCGCTGCAGGGGCGGCCGGGGCCGGTTCGGCAGCGGATTTTCTACGGGCTGCCTGGGGTTGCGGTTTGACCGGTTCGGAAACGGGTTCAGCCATCCCGTTCAGGGTGCACATCTGCATCAGCGCCAGTTCCAGGTGGAGGCGCTTGTTGTTGCTGACCTTGTATCCCAGGTCACAGCGGTTGGTGATGTCGAGTGCCTTCAGGAGGAAAGGCGCCTTGCACATGCCGGCTTGTTCCAGGTAACGCTGACGGATGTTCGGGGCGGTCTCGAGCAGCCTCACCGTGGAAGGGTCCTGGCATACCAAAAGGTTGCGCAAGTGTTCCCCGAACCCCGTCAGGAAATGCTGTCCGTCGAATCCTTTGTCAATGATCTCGTCGATCGTGATCAGTGTCCCGGGAATATCTCCACCGTAGATCTGTTCAGTGATCCGGAAATAATAATCATAATCGAGCACGTTCAGGTTCTGCAAAACCGTGTCGTAACTCAGGCTGGTGCCCGCGAAACTGACGAGCTGGTCAAAGATGGAAAGCGCATCGCGCATTGCTCCGTCCGCTTTCTGTGCGATCACATGGAGTGCGTCCCCCTCGGCCGTGATCCCCTCCAGCTCCGCCACATGGGCCAGGTGACCGGCAATGTCTTCCACCGTGATCCGCCGGAAATCGAAGATCTGGCACCTCGACAGGATGGTGGGGAGGATCTTGTGCTTCTCTGTCGTCGCCAGGATGAACTTGGCATAGGGCGGAGGCTCCTCGAGGGTCTTCAAAAAGGCATTGAAGGCCGATGCGGAGAGCATATGGACTTCGTCAATGATATAGACCTTGTACCGGCCCATCTGCGGCGGGATCCGAACCTGGTCAACCAGGTTCCGGATGTCGTCGACGGAATTGTTGGAGGCCCCGTCGAGCTCATAAATGTTGAAGGAGGAGTTCTCATTGAAGGAGAGGCAGGAGGGACATTGATCACAGGCCTCGCCGGACGGCCCGATGTGTTCACAGTTGATGGTTTTAGCCAGGATCCTGGCACAGGTCGTTTTACCAACCCCCCTGGGCCCGCAGAACAAAAAAGCCTGCGCTACCTGCCCGTTGCGGATCGCATTCTTAAGGGTCGAAGTGATGGACTTCTGACCCACCACGGTGTCGAAGGTCTGTGGCCTGTATTTCCGTGCTGAAACAATGAAATTCTGCATGTATCCGCGAGTTCGGCATTATTGTGAGTCAAATGTACAAACTTTTTTATTTTTTGATTACTTTGGCTTAATCATAGGATGATTATGCTGCTTGTCTATTCCGAACCCGTGACCAGCCGGCTTCGCTACATTGCCCGGCTCCTGCTTGGCGACCTGTATGGTATTGACTTGTCTTTCACCGACAATCCGGACGAATTCACCGCCTGGCAAGGGCCAGGGATCTGTTATTCGGAACGTCCCGGGCTTGGAGGCCTGCGGATCCATCCCGCATCCCTTCTGGCGGAGACGAACCTGTACGACTCACCGGTCGGCATTGACCACGCCGGAGGCATCCCGGTGTTGTTCCCGGCAGCCGGAGGTGATCTTCCTTTCGATGTGTTCGCTGCCTCTTTTTATATGGTGACCCGGTATGAAGAGTACCTGAACTCGAAGAAAGACAAATACGGCCGGTTTATTCCATCGGAGAGCATCACCCTGACCAACGGCTTTGTGAAACAGCCTGTCGTCAATCTCTGGGCCGGCATGCTGGTACGGCAGCTGCAGAAACGCTACCCGGGGCTGGAACTCCGGCCCCGGTCGTACAAATTCGTTTCCACCATCGATATAGACCACGCCTATGCTTACCGGAACCGCACCCTCTTCCGGACCCTGGGAGGAATCGGGAGGTCGGTCATCCGGGCTGAGTTCAGCCAGCTGGCCGAACGGTTCGGCGTACTGGCCGGCGTGAGCAGAGACCCCTTCGATTGTTATGACTTCATCCGGTCGTTCCACCGGGAACAGGGGATCGAGCCGCATTACTTCATCCTGTTC
The DNA here is from genome assembly GCA_036796175.1 of Bacteroidales bacterium. Taxonomy (GTDB): domain Bacteria; phylum Bacteroidota; class Bacteroidia; order Bacteroidales; family FEN-979; genus DAIRDK01. The sequence goes on from DAIRDK010000070.1 coordinate 8,726, forward strand.
GCCGACTATGGCGGGAATGACAACAATGTTTCCCTCACCGGATCCTCGTTCAGGCAGCTGCTTGCCAGGCTGTCCGACGAAGCGGTCGTCGGGATCCATCCGTCGCTCTCCTCCAACCGGCATCCGGAACGGCTCGAACGGGAGATCGCCGGCTTGTCGGCAGCCACCGGCCGTGAGATCACGTCAAGCCGGCAGCATTTCCTGAAATTCTCGTTCCCGAAAACATTCAGGCACCTGGTTACGAACGGCATTACCGACGATTACTCCATGGGATACGCTTCTGTCATTGGATTCCGCGCCGGCATGGCGTCCCCGTTCCATTTCTTTGACTTGTTCCGCAACGAAGTCACCCCGCTCCTTATTCATCCGGTCGCCGCCATGGATGTGACATTCCGCGATTATCTTCACCTCCCACCTGCGGAAAGTCTGGACCAGATGAAACAATTGGCGGATACCGTACGTTCTGTCAACGGGGAGTTCATAACGCTGTGGCACAACGAGAGCCTGTCGGATACGGGACGGTGGAAGGGGTGGAGGAAGGTGTTTGAAGAAACGGTTGCTTATTCGGCAGGACTGATGAGATGATCCGGTTCCTGAAATATAAAGAGATCGACTTTGGGAAATGGGACGACTGCCTCCGGCGGTCGGTCAACGGGCTTATTTATGCCCGTTCCTGGTACCTCGATATCGTTTCACCGGGTTGGGAAGCGCTGGTTCAGAATGATTATGAATGCATATTCCCGCTCACCGGCGCTTCGAAGATGGGCATCCGGTACCTCAGACAACCCTTCTTTACGCAGCAACTGGGGCTTTTTTCCACCGGTCCGTTGTCGGCCGGCAACGTTTCCGAATTCCTGAACGCCATCCCCTCGAGCTACCGGTTTGCCGAGATCCAGCTGAATGCCTTTAACCAGGTGGAACCCGGCCCGTATGAAATCATCACCCGGAAGAACCACGAACTGGAACTGATCCGGCCCTATGAAGCCATTTCAGCCGGGTATTCGCAAAACACTGCCAGGAATATCCGGAAAGCCCTGGACAGCGGTGTCACCGTGAAACGCAAGATCGATCCGGACGATCTGATCCGGCTGTTCCGCGAAAATTACGGCAGGAAAGAGAGCAAACTGGCATACCGGGATTACCTCACGATCACACGCCTGATCACCCACAGCCTCCGCAATTCCGCCGGCATCATCATGGGCGCCTCCGATCATCCCGACCGGCTGGATGCCGCAGCCTTCTTCCTGAGTGACGCGGGTCGCTACATTTTCCTGTTCTCGGCTTCCGATTTTAAAACACGAACCAACGGCGCGATGTTCCTGCTGGTGGATACGTTTATCCGAGAACATTGCAACCGGCCGGTGATCCTTGATTTTGAAGGCGGCAGCGATCCCGGGATCGGCCGTTTTTACAAAAGCTTCGGGGCCGTGGAAACAAGTTATCCCATGGTGCGCATCAACCGTTTGCCGGCGCTCCTGGATACCGGCCTGGGAGTGTTCCGGAGGTTCCGGGGAAAATAATTTACTATCTTTGTCAGAAACCTGCCAAGATCCCGCTTATGGTGCATATTCTCAGTGAAACCCCTTCGATCCTGAACCAGATGATCGGGGAAATCAGGGATGCCTCCATCCAGAAGGATCCCTTGCGGTTCAGGAGGAACCTGGAACGTACTGGCGAGATCTTCGCCATCGAGATCAGCCGAACACTGTCCTACACCCTGACAGAGGTGACCACCCCGTTGGGGATCGCCAACGTGCCTTTGCTGGATGAATACCCCGTGCTGGCGACCATCCTGCGGGCGGGGCTTCCGTTTCACCAGGGATTCCTGAACGTGTTCGACCATTCGGAGAATGCCTTCCTTTCTGCATACAGGAAAACACATAAAGACAGGACGTTCACGATGAACATCACCTATTCATCCGTACCGGAGACCGAAGGGAAAGTCCTCATCCTGTGCGATCCCATGCTGGCGACCGGATCCTCCATGGTTTATGCCTTTCGCGAACTGATCGCGCACGGGAAACCCAGGCATGTCCATTTTGTTACGCTCGTGGCCAGCATGGAAGGCCTCAATTTTTTAAAACTGAATATTCCCAAGCGCAATACCGACGTCTGGGTCGGTGCCGTGGACGAGGAACTCACGGCACAGTCCTTCATCGTACCCGGGCTGGGTGATGCCGGTGACCTGTCATACGGGAAAAAGATCTGACAATCCGCCCTGCCGATGAAATCCAATCTTGTAACCGAAAATATCCGGATCTCCCTCCATTCGATCCGTTCTCACCTGCTCCGCACCATCCTGACCATCCTTATCATCGCGTTCGGGATAATGGCACTGGTGGGCATCCTGACCGCCACCGACTCGATCAAGTATTTCCTGACCCAGAACTTTACGATGATGGGCTCCAACACCTTCACGATCCGGAACCGGACATTGAATGCACATATGGGAGGCGAACGCGCCCGGGAAAAACGGTTTGAGCCCATTACGTATCCGCAGGCCCAGCTGTTCAAGGAACGGTATGCCTTTCCGGCCTATACTTCAGTGTTCACTTTTGCGACAGGCGTTGCGACCGTTAAATACGGATCCAATAAAACCAATCCCAACGTCCGGGTCATGGGTGTGGATGAGGATTACATCTTTACTTCAGGAGATGAGGTGGAGAAGGGCAGGAATTTCACTCCGAACGAGGTCTTTTATGGTTCCAGCGTGGCCATTGTGGGTCCTGAGGTGATCAAGAACATATTCAAGAACAAGGAAGATCCGATCGATAAGATCATCTCCATCGGCCCGGGAAAATATAAAATTGTCGGGGTCCTTAAAGAAAAGGGATCCAGCATGGGCTTCAGTGGCGACCGTTCCGTCATGGTCCCGCTGAACAACGTCAGGGTTCATTTTCCCAGGCCAAACATGTCCTTCACGATCAATGTGATGGTCAAGAACCAGGAATTGATGGACGCGGGGATCGGAGAAGCCACCAGCGTTCTCCGGAACATCCGGAAAGTCCCGGTGGGACTGGACAACACATTCGAGATCTCGAAAAGCGACGACATCGCCAAGATGCTGATCGACAATATCAAATATGTCACCTATGCCGCGACCATCATCGGCCTGATCACCCTGATGGGGGCTGCGATCGGGCTGATGAACATCATGCTGGTGTCGGTTACCGAAAGGACCCGGGAAATCGGGATCCGGAAAGCCATCGGCGCCACCCGGCGTGTCATCCGGAACCAGTTCCTGGTTGAGGCCATCGTGATCGGCCAGCTGGGTGGGATCCTGGGCATCGTCCTCGGCATCCTGATCGGCAATGTGATCTC
>DAIRDK010000071.1:0-11739 GCA_036796175.1 Bacteroidales bacterium
TTACCATAAGAAAAACATTACATTTGCATACCTCCTTTCTTTTTGGTTAATGGGTCCTATGTGGAAGTAGATTCGTTTGCCGATTTGAGAGGGGGTTTTATTTAAGAAATCCCGTCGACAAATATGAATTGTTATGATACTGATAATTACTAAATGTTAATGGTCAGAATTTATTAATAAAATCATTTATGCAATATAAGTAAAAGTAACCGTAATGTCAAGTTTTACCAAAATTTTCTCGGTAGTTTCACTTATGGTGAACCGTTGCGTCATTGCGAGAAAATGTTGATAAGAATATTAAATGAATAGTGAAAAGTTTGATCCTTCACGATCGCAGCCCCTTCACCTTCGGCTTCCCCGCAACAAATTCTTTCAGGTAGAACGGCTCGAAATATGCCGCATCTTCGAACTTGCCGGTATTAAAGCGTTCGAGCGCAAGAGGGACAAGGTATTTTGCCGAGGTTTCGAAACTACTGATGAATCGGGCATTCGGATGGTGGTCCAGCACCGCCCTGCACTTTTCCGCGCCTTCACCGCCGAAGAGTACACGACCTTTTGCCAGGTACGGTGCGAACGAATCCTCATTCACGATCACCGCTTCCGCCGGCATCACCTCCTTTAACGCATGGTCATAAACGGCGCAATAGACCTCCATCCTCCTTGCATCAAGCATAGGGCAGAGCCCCACCCCCTGCACCCCCTCCCCTCCTGGGGGAGTGGGAAGGGAGGAAAGGAGCATTCCCGCCGCCATCGCCTGCAGGGTGGGTACGGCGATCAGCGGCTTGCCGAGCGCGTAGCAAAGGCCTTTCGCGGTTGCAACGCCGATACGGAGTCCCGTGTAGGATCCGGGGCCCATGCTTACGGCCACCGCATCCAGTGCAGACGGTGAAATGCCTGATTCTTTGAACACCTCATCAATAAAAACAGTCAGCAGGGACGAGTGGACATTTGGTTTAGTGGATTCCTTCAGGAGGAGCCGTAAGCCGTCACGCGCGAGTGCGACCGAGCAAACGCGTGTGGCCGTCTCAATATGAAGGATCAGCGCCATTATTTCTTGGCGGTGAAGAGGTCTTTCTTGTCTACTTTCTTGACCTCGTCGCCATCTTTTATCGTCTTGGAAACCGCCGAATAGGGGGCCGTGATGATCTCTTCGTCTCCCTTCAGCCCGGACAGGATCTCGATGTACGTGTTGTCCTGGACTCCGGTCTTGACGTCCCGTTTCACGGCTTTCCCGTCGATATAGAGAAATACGCACTCCTGGATCTTATCGCTTTTCTGCTGGCTGGCTACCATTTCCACCTCCTCGCCCCGGTCATTGGTGGCCTCTTTGCCTTTGGACTTGATCTTGTCCAATGAATCCTGGGCCATGCGTGTGGTGACTGCCTGGATGGGGACGGAGATCACATTGACGGCGGTTTCGGTCTGGATCTCAACCGTGGTCGACATGCCGGGACGGAACGGTGAATAGTCCGGCCGGGCGGGATCCAGCAGGTCCTGGTAGCTCTCTTTCAGCACATGGATCTTCACGTTGAAGTTGGTCACCTGGTCGACACTTACGCCGGTGGTGTTGGCCGAGGTGGCGATCTCCGTGACGATCCCTTTGAACTTCCGGTTCAGGTAGGCATCCACTTCGATCAGGGCCGTGTCGCCCATGCTGACGCGCACGATGTCGTTTTCGTTCACTTCGACCTGGGCTTCCATCTCGTTCAGGTTCGCGATCCGCATGATCTCCGTACCGCTCGAAAACTGGGAAGCGCCAGTCACCCGTTCGCCTTTTTCCACACTTAGCAGCGATACGGTTCCGTCGTTGGGGGCGAAGATCGCCGTCTTGGTGAGGTCTTCGTTGGCCTTTTTCAGGCCGGCTTCCGAGCTTTTCACCATGAATTCCGAGGCCCGGATGTCCTCTTCGCCTGCGGTAACCTGTGCCTTAGCCACCTCGTAGCTGGCTTTGGCCTGGTCGAATTCGGCCTGTGAGATCACATTCTGGTTGAAGAGCTTCTGTTGGCGTTCATAGGTCAGACGGGCATTTTCGAACTGGGCCTTGAGCTGGGCCAGCCTGGCCCGGGCGTTTGCTTCATTGGCTTTCTGGGTGTTCAGGGCAGCGACGCTCTGATCGTACATCGAGACATAGATCTCGGGATCGATCTTGGCCAGCAGGTCTCCCTTCTTCACCTGGTCTCCTTCTTTCACCATCAGGTCGATCACTTCTCCCGAGATGTAGGGGCTGATCTTGATGTCTTTCTCGGGCTGGATCTTTCCGTTTGCGGAGACGGTCTGAATGATCGTCCGGCGGGCCACCTTTTCGGTCGCCACTTTGATCCCCTCGCTGTTCTTTCCTTTAATGACGGCAAGTACGATGATCAACACCAGCACAACGACACCGGCGATTATGAACCAGAGCCTTTTTTTTGATTTCTTGGAAGTCATGGATATTTGGTTTTCTAAGGATGAATTCAGTCTTATTCGCGGACGATCCGGATGGGATTGCCCATATAGAAGTCGAGGATTGTGATTTTGAAGATGTAATCATATTTGGCCTGGAGCAGGTCCGACTGGGACAGGGTGAGATCTTTCTTGCTGTTGTTGTAATCGAAGGAAGTCAGCATCCCCACTTCGAATTTCTGGGTGGAATAGTTGAACGATTCCTGCTGAGCGGTGACTTTATCTTCGGAGGACTTGTATTTTTTTAATGCGGCTGCAGCGTCGGCCCAGGCTTGTTCGATCTTCTTCCGGAGGTCGCGTTTTTGGGATTCCAGGTTAAGTTGGGCGATATCTTGCTGGATCTTGGCCTGGGAGATGGCGTTGCGTACCTGCCAACCGTTGAAAATGGGGATGTTCAGGTAGAACCCGATCGACTTGTTGTCGTTGTTGCTAAGCTGATCCTTGAAGTCGATCGTTCTGTATGCATATTCCTTGCTGAAGCCGAGGACGGTATCCAGGGTTTGCTGGGTGATCCCGATCGGATAAACATTAATCACGGGGTCGATCCCCGGATCGATTTCCTGTGCCGCCCCGGAATATCCCGTGGCCCAGGTGCCGCCGAACGCCAGGGAGGGAGACACGCCGCCGCGGGCGATCGCAATCCCTTTCTCCGCGCTTTGCACCTTCAGTTCGGAACTTTTGATCTCCGGTCTGACGCCGAGGGCCTGTTCATAGATGTAATCAGGGGTGATCATCCCTTTCGGGGGCTCGATCAATTTGAGGCTCGGCCGTTCCACGGCAAAGTCCCTGGACACAGTCAGATCAATGAGTTGCTGCAGGGAAAGCAGGGAAATGGTAAGACGGTTCTCCGCTTCCACGACAGTAAGTTCTTCCGTGGCGGCCTGGGCCTGGATGTTCAGCAAGTCGCCTTTGGCGGATGAGCCGGCCTCGACCATCTTTTCCATGCGGTTGACCTGGTCCTGGGTTGTCGCCAGCTGGGCACGGGCTACATCCAGCAGCTCATAGTTGAACAGGATATCCAGGTAAAAGCCCGCAACGGAGAGTGAAATGTTGTCCTTGATCACGTCCAGGTCATACTTACTGGCCATCAGATCGATCTGGTTCTGCTTGAACGTGTTGAATTTCTGCAGGCCGTTGAAGATCATGAAGTCCGTGGAAATGCTGAAATTGTTGCTTCGGACATTCGTGGTGGCAAACTGGTTGGTGTACCGGTCAACCGTCTTCCCCCAGTTCCAGATGTTGGTCGCCCCGGCGTTGAGGCTGGGCAGCGCGCTCAGGCCGGTTTGGAGAAGGGTTGCTTTGTTCGACTGTACCAGATCCACCTGTTTTTTAATATCCAGGTTGTTGTCCATGGCATAGTTGATACAGTCTTCAAGAGTCCACACTTTCTGTGAGAAAGCAGGGAGGGAAAGGGTCAGCAGCGCAATGATGAGTGAAATGAAACGGACGGGCGTAATGAAATGCAGGCGCATACGTTTACTGTTTGTATAATTATGAACGATGAATTTCACGGAATGTTTTAACCGGCAAAAGTACTCTATTTTGACGGATTACCAACTATTAATCAGATTAGACGCTGCGCGGGCCCCGATGTTACAAACTTTGGCTACCTTTGCAGCCTGATCCAAACCGGTAACATGAAAAGAACTGTCATCCTGATCATAGCTATCCTGGCTGTTTGTTCCGCAGCCTGGCTGGCCTCCTGCACAAAAGAGCCTCAGACTCCCGGCATGCTGACCTTACGGGTCGTCAATCCGCAAACCGGACCCGTTCCCTGGGAAAAAGTCTACCTGGCCACCAGCGCGGCCAACCTGCAGGCACATATCTATGTCCAGGAGACCATGACCAGCGACAGCGGGTATGCCAAATTCGACACCCTCACGCCGGGCCTTTACTGGTATGACACGGAGCACTGGGAGGACTACGGGGCCAGCGAGGTTTTCCTGAATATCGACACGCACGCGATTCTTTGGGTGAACACTCCGGCAGGCCCTAATAACTAACCATATCCCGAAAATTTGATTTCATTTTCCCGCGAATTCTTCGTATCATTGCACCCCCGTTTTAACAGCCGGTCAACCTGATGAGAAACAAATTTCCATGGATGAAAAGCCTGATTGCCGTCATCGTGACGGTGCTCGTTTTTGCATCCCTGGGGAGCAAGGCTTTTGCTGCGGCTTCAGAGGAAGAACCGTTTAATGCGGGGCAGATGATCATGGAACACGTGGTGGATAACCACGAATGGCACATCGCCACCATCGGCCACACGCACCTGGTCATCCCGCTGCCCGTGATCCTGTTCTCGGAAGGTAAGCTTTACACCTGCTGGTCGTCGGCGTTCCACAATCCCGACCATGCGTGGAACGGATTCAGGCTGGAACCGGATGGTCCGCACAAGGGAAAGATCGTCAGGGTTGCTGCAGAAGGAGCCAAGGCCCCGGCGGTGTATGATTTCTCATTCACCAAAACCGTACTGGCCATCTTTTTCAGTGCCATTCTCATGCTGGTGATCTTTGTGTCCATTGCCAGGTCTTACCGGAAGAACAGGAACGAAGCCCCCAAAGGCATCCAGTCGATGCTTGAGCCCCTCATCCTGTTCATCCGTGATGATATCGCCAAAAGTTCGATCGGTGAAAAGAAATACGAAAAGTACATGCCTTACCTGCTGACCGTTTTCTTTTTCATCTTTTTCAATAACCTGCTCGGGCTGATCCCGATCTTCCCCGGTGGGGCGAATGTTACCGGAAACATCGCAGTCACCCTGGTGATGGCCGTATTTACGTTCATCATCACCTCGGTCAATGGCAACAAGCATTACTGGGTCGATATCGTAAACACACCCGGTGTTCCCTGGTGGCTTAAGATTCCCGTTCCCCTGATGCCCATTGTCGAGATCATCGGGATCATCACGAAGCCGTTCGTGCTCATGGTCCGACTCTTCGCCAATATCATGGCCGGGCACATCATTGTGCTGGGCTTCGTAAGCCTGATCTTTATCTTCGGGGCGATCAGCGTCGCGCTGGGATTAGGCGTTTCTGTCGTTTCGGTCGGATTCATGCTCTTTATGAGCCTGCTTGAGCTGCTGGTGGCGTTTATCCAGGCGTATGTGTTTACGCTGCTGTCGGCACTGTATTTCGGATTGGCGACTATTGAACCGGAACACCATTGACAATTAATGATTAATAATTAATAAGAATCGTACTGTTCATTCATTAAATCAATAAACATGGAGTTTTTAGCAATTTTGTTGCAGCTGGCCGGTGATTTCGCCGCCATCGCAAAAATGGGAGCCGGTCTGGGTGCCGGTATCGCTGTGATCGGTGCCGGTATCGGCATCGGGAACATCGGGAAGAGCGCCCTGGAATCCATCGCACGCCAGCCGGAAGCCGTCGGTGATATCCGGTCGAACATGATCATCGCCGCCGCACTGGTCGAAGGCGTTGCCTTTTTTGCTATTGTCGTCTGCCTGCTTATCCTCTTCATTTAAGCCGGAAGACAGCCCCTGCAGGATCAGCGGTTGGCTGACCCTGCAGGGATCTTTTCAACCGTAAACACCGCGATATGGAACTGATAACCCCGGGTTTGGGCCTGCTTTTCTGGATGACGCTGGCATTTCTGCTGCTGCTGTTCATCCTCGGGAAATATGCCTGGAAACCCATCATGAAAGCTCTGAAGGAGCGGGAAGCCACCATCCATGATGCGCTTCACGCCGCCGACAAAGCCAGGGAAGAGATGAAGCAGCTCCAGTTCAGCAATGAGCAGCTGCTCCGTGAAGCCAAAAATGAACGCGACCTGATCCTGGCCGATGCGCGGAAGGTGAGGGACAGCATCATCGAAGAGGCACGGGTGAAGGCCGGTGAAGAGGCAGCCCGGATCGTTCAGGCGGCCAGGGAAAGCATCACCAATGAAAAGATGGCCGCCATGACCGACCTGAAGAACCAGCTGGCCAATGCTTCCCTCAATATCTCAAAACAGTTGCTGCGGCGCGAACTTTCCGATCCGAAGAAACAGGAAGAATACATCCGCCAATTGCTGGAAGAGGTGAAATTCAATTAATCCGGCCATCATGAAAGGAATCCTCGTCACCGAAAGATATGCCAGGTCGCTCTTCGAATTAGCCGTCGAACGGAACGAGCTGGAACAGGTCTACGGGGATGTCCTGCTGATCCGAAAGACCTGCGTCGAGAGCCGGGATTTCCTTCTTCTCCTGAAAAGCCCCATTATACAACCGGATAAGAAGGAAAAGATCCTGGTCCGGATCTTCGGAGACCGGCTTTCCCGGCTGACCCTCGGATTCCTCAGGCTCCTGGTGAGAAAGCGGCGGGAGATGTATGTTGCCGAGATCGCAGGACAGTTCATTGAACAATACCAGGACTACAAGAATATCATCCCGGTGGTCGTAAAAACTGCCGCGCCGCTTTCCGAAGCGGTGAAAAAGGAGATTCTTGCCGTCATGAAGACCTATTCGGATGCTGCCGTCGAACTGGAAGGATCAGTTGATCCTGAACTGATCGGCGGGTTTGTGCTTTCGTGGAAAGACAAGCAGTATGATGCCTCGCTCAGCCACCAGATCGAAAAGCTGAGAAGAGCGATTGCAAAGATAAACCTGTACGTAAAAGAGTTCTGATATGGCAGAGATAAAACCCGCCGAGATCACCGCGATCCTCCGGAAGGAACTGGCCGGATACCAATCGGTGGCCGAATTGGAAGAGGTGGGGACCGTGCTCCAGGTGGGCGACGGCATCGCCCGCATCTACGGCCTGACCAATGCGGAGTCGGGCGAGCTGATCGAATTTGAAAAAAACGGCCTGAAGGCCATCGTCCTCAACCTGGAAGAGGACAACGTCGGCGCCGTCCTGCTCGGCGAATCCGTCGAGATCAAGGAAGGCGATACCGTGAAACGGACCCGCAGGATCGCCTCCATTGAAGTGGGAGAAGGGCTTCTCGGCCGCGTCATCACAACGTTGGGCGAACCGATCGACGGCAAAGGCCGGATCGAAGGCCCCCGGTATGAAATGCCGCTTGAGAGGAAAGCTCCCGGTGTCATTTACCGGCAGCCGGTCAACCAGCCCCTGCAGACGGGCCTCAAGGCCATCGATGCCATGATCCCGATCGGCCGCGGACAACGCGAGCTGATCATCGGCGACCGCCAGACCGGAAAAACCGCCATCGCCATCGACACCATCATCAACCAGAAACCCAATTACGAAAAAGGCCAGCCGGTTTACTGCATTTACGTAGCGGTAGGCCAGAAAGGGTCCACCGTTGCCAATATCGTCAGGACGCTGGAGGAGAAAGGGGCCATGCCATACACGGTCGTGATCTCGGCCACAGCCTCCGATCCCGCAGCCATGCAATTCTATGCGCCCTTCGCCGGAGCGGCCATCGGTGAATTTTTCAGGGATACCGGACGCCCCGCGCTGGTGATTTACGACGACCTTTCCAAGCAGGCGGTGGCTTACCGCGAAGTCTCCCTGCTGCTACGGCGCCCTCCCGGACGTGAAGCCTACCCGGGCGATGTGTTCTATCTCCACTCAAGGCTTCTTGAACGGGCCGCGAGGATCATTTCCTCAGATGTGATCGCAAAGCAGATGAACGACCTTCCCGAAAGCATCCGTTCCATGGTCAAAGGCGGTGGGTCATTGACCGCCCTGCCCATCATCGAAACCCAGGCAGGTGACGTCTCGGCGTATATCCCGACCAACGTGATCTCGATTACCGACGGACAGATTTTCCTGGAAACCAGCCTCTTCAACGCAGGGGTCCGGCCGGCTATCAACGTCGGGATCTCGGTATCCAGGGTAGGGGGCAATGCCCAGATCAAATCGATGAAAAAAGTGGCCGGCACCCTGAAACTGGCCCAGGCCGAATACCGGGAACTGGAGGCCTTTGCGAAGTTCGGCTCCGACCTCGATCCCGCAACCAAATCGGTGCTGGAAAAAGGAGCGCGTAACGTTGAGATCCTCAAGCAGCCTCAGTATTCACCGCTGTCAGTCGAACAGCAGATCGCGATCATCTTCTGCGGCACCCGGGGATTGTTACGGAATGTGCCGGTGAGAAGAGTGACTGACTTTGAAACGGAATACCTGAATTTCATGGTGACCCATCACAGCGAGCTGCTTGACCGGCTGCGCGGGGGCAAGCTGGAGGACGAGGATATCAAAACCATGGAAAAAACAGCCCTGGACATGACCAGGAAATACGAAGAGAAAAAATAAGCACGAAGCATGCCGGGACTCAAAGAGGTTCGGATACGGATCGCATCGGTAAAATCAACCCAGCAGATCACCAACGCCATGAGAATGGTGGCGGCATCGAAGCTGCGAAGGGCGCAGAACGCCATCCTTAAGCTTCGCCCGTATGCTGCCAAGCTGAGAGAGATCATGCAGAACCTGGGCGCATCGGTTGATGATGCCGCATCCGGTGTGTATTCCGAAGACCGCAAGCCGGACCGCATCCTGCTGGTCATCTTTACCTCGAACAGGGGGCTGTGCGGCGCGTTTAACGCCAACGTCATCAAAGCAGCGCAAAACCTGCTTGCCACCACCTATGCTTCCCAGCACGCCGGCAACACCGTTTCGCTGATCACCGTCGGCCGGAAGGGTACGGAATTCTTCCGGAAACGAAATTACAACGTGATCGATTCCTGGGACGAAATCTACGATCAGCTTTCTTATGAAAAAGTGGCGCCCTATGCGGAAAAGCTGATGAAATCGTTCGCTGTGAAAGAATACGACCGGGTCGTTCTCATTTACAACCAGTTCAAGAACGCAGCCACCCAGCGCCTGGTCGAAGAGCAGTATCTTCCCGTGCTTCCCCAGGAACAGAAGGATCCTGTGAAAAAGGCAGCCGCCGATTATCTCTTTGAACCCAGCCAGGAAGTTCTCCTGCAAGAACTTCTGCCCAAATCGTTGCGGATCCAGTTCCACAAGGCAACCCTCGATTCCTTTGCTTCTGAACAAGGGGCCCGGATGACGGCCATGCAGCAGGCCACCGACAATGCCAGGGAACTCCTCCGCGACCTCCAGATCTCTTACAACAAAGCCCGCCAGAACGCGATCACCAAGGAACTGCTGGAGATCGTTTCCGGGGCGGAAGCGCTTAAAGGATAGTGACAGAGTAACAAAGTGACAGAGTGACAAAGTAATTTGTTAACTCGTTAACCCGTTCACTTTGTAACTTTCTTTATTAACTTTGTCTAAATAAAAATGAAGTGGTATGATCTCAAAAAACGTTGAAAAAGCTCTGAACGAGCAGATCAAAAAGGAAGAACATTCTTCCAGGATATATCTCGCCATGGCTTCATGGGCTGAGCAGAACGGCTTTCCGGGCGCTGCCGAATGGCTTTACATACAGACTGAGGAGGAACGCGTGCATATGCTGCGGCTCGTCAAATACCTGAACGACCGCGGCGGTCATGCGGTCATCCCCGCCCTGGAAGCCCCCCCGGCAAAGTATAAGAACCTCCAGGAGGTGTTCGAGGCCGTGCTGAAACACGAACAGTATATTTCCGCCTCCATCAATGAGCTGTTTGCCGTGTGCAACAAGGAAAAAGATTTTCCCTCGGCCAATTACCTGCAATGGTATATCACCGAGCAGATCGAAGAAGAAAGCACGGCGCGTCAGATCCTGGATCAGATCCGGCTGGCCGGAACAGACAAGGGAGGGATATTTTTGATGGAAAAGGAATTTGCCGCAATGGCAGCAACGAAACGCACCAGCCTGGCCAACCTGCGGGCCACTACCGGAGTAGCCTGACCAGCCTGTTGTACCAGTTCCTTCCGTATTTCCGGATCAGCGCTTCCTGAAGGAACACATACAGGGGGATGTGTTCCTTATGACCTTTCGCAAGCGCTTTCCGGCAGATCTCCCACTTGTGGTAATTCACCGCGTCCAGGTCACCCGTCTTTGAGATCCTTACGGGGTACAGGTGACAGGAAACGGGTTTGTGGAACGGGATCTTCTTGTCCAGGAAGGCTTTTTCGATCGCGCACCGGGCGATCCCTTCCGCGAAATAAACGAATGCACATTCCCGACCTTTCACCAACGGGGTGACAAAGTGACCTTCCGCATCGTAATCAAACACCCCGATGGATTCAATTGTTCTGATCCCGTCGGGGAGCATGTACGGACGGATATCGTCGATATGATCTTCCAGCAACGACACCTCTTCCTCTTCGAGGGGCGCTCCTCCGTCGCCTTCCACGCAGCAGGCACCCTTGCACCCGGGCAGGTCACAGCAGAACAGGACCTCTTTCAGGTCGTCGGAGATCAGGGTGTGGGAGAGAGAGAGCATGGGGATTCAATGAGCAATGAGCAATGAGAAGGGCAAAGTTAGTTCAATTTTATGATAAGTCCCGAGTAGAGGGCAGGTCCGGTCCGGATCGTGCACCTGTAAAGACCTGCGTCAAGCGGGGTGAGATCCAGCAGGAAGGGATTTGCTGTTATGGTTTTTCGTAGGATCGTTCGCCCGGTGAGGTCGGTGAGTTCGAGGATGTGACCGGAGATCTCGTTTCCTTCAATGTTCACCCGGTCATGGGAAGGGTTGGGATAGATCCGAAGGGGTTGCAAAGGTGAAGGTACACCGGCTGACAGCCAGGGGCCTTGCGAATGCAGTGACGCCACGGCATCGAGGTCGTAACCCGCATCGGCTTCCTGGGCTTGCCCGTCACCGTCGTCGACTATCTTGAGATAACGGATGCCGGGCATGATCCCGAGATCGAATGCAGTCGTTCCCGTGCCGTTGCCAATCAGGGTCCAGGATCCATCAGGGTGACCGGAACCAAATACCTGGAAACGTTCATCCGGGATGCCTGCTTCGTACACTCGGATGTCATCCCCGTCACCGGTCATGATCGTATCTCCCATATCTAGTATGATCCAGCCGTTCCTGCCAATGGAATAAGCCGTATCGTCGGGGGCCAGCAAGGCTGCCGGGGTATTCGCTTCATCATAGGGATTGTCCCCGGGGATCCTGCATGCCGTCACCCGGTGGGCAAACCAGCCGCTGTCAGGCGACAACCTTATGTTTATAAAGGCAGTTCCCTGTTGCGGGACATGGAACGGAATGTCCGTCCTGGTTTTGTACCCGTTGGCCGTCACCTTCAGGGCATGGTACCCGGGAACCAGGATCTTATGGAAATCGCCAAGAACCGTATCGGTATAGACAGGGAAGAAATCATCCACCCAGATCGCGGCATCCAGGGGTTCTCCCGTGAGGGAATCGGTTACCCGACCTTGTACGCCCCATCCCGCCATCCGGAGCATCTCGATCATGGCAGGGTAATTGATCAGATA
>DAIRDK010000072.1:0-11688 GCA_036796175.1 Bacteroidales bacterium
TCATGGCAATGAACGGATCGGCATCCATCAACAGGTCCAGGTTTTTTTGTACAAGGTCCTTGCCGCCTTCGATCCGGTCACGCTGGATCTCGAACAGCATGGCCGCCGAGACCTCATCCAGTCTCACGCACCGGTGATCAAAGATCTCCATCATGACCATCCGGAGCAACCGGTCGCTCCGATGATTGTATTCATGGTGCCCCGCAGTACGGAGCGGCTGGTCACCATAATACAGCAGAAAATCCTGGTCTCTTTTCCCGATGTCGATCAGCATCGGGTCCAGGGTACGGTTTGAGGTTCTCATCATTCGACAGGATAAAATCAATTAAAATTACGAATAATGGCAAACCGCAGGAAGAATATATATTCAGTATCTTTGATATGGCAGGACAGAATCTGCAAATAAAAAACCTGGAAATGAAATCGATCCATCACATTATCCTGTTTATCGCCGGATTCCTTATTGCAGCCGGCTGTACATACAATAATGAAGAGGACCTTTACCCGGAAACCGCGTGCGACACCCTTCATATTACATTTTCACAGACCATCCATCCCATATTCCAGCAAAACTGCGTGGAATGCCATAATGCGGAGCTGGCTTCCGGGGGCCATGATTTCACAACCTATACAGGGGTCGTTGATGCGATCAATGAAGGGCATTTGCTTGGCGCCATCCGCCACGAGGATGGATTCATCTGGATGCCACTGGACCGGGATCAGCTGCCTGCATGTCCGATCAGCCAGATTGAGGCGTGGGTAAACCAGGGAATGCCGGATAACTAATTAAAAATTAATGATTAATAATTAATAATAAGGATATGCGGAGGGTTGTACTTGGGCTACTGGTTTTAATGAACTGGTATCCGGTTAAAGGGCAGGATTCGGTGGAGTATGCAAGCGGGACGTTCAAGGCCACCCATGTCGTCATCGGGCAGTCGGTGGAAACGACCCCGCAGGGGAATTTCCAGTTCCTGATCTCACATCACTTCGGGCTGATCAGCGGAGGATACCAGAACCTTTTCGGGCTGAACCAGGCCTTTATCCGGATCGGGACGGAGTACGGCATCACCGACTGGGCCACTGTTGGCATCGGGTTGAACACCGAAAAAATCACCTGGGATGGATATGCAAAATTCAAGATACTTCGTCAAAGCAAAGGGGACAGGAAGATGCCCTTTACCCTCACCGGGTATGCAAGCGCGGCTGTGAATACGGTCAAATGGGGAGACACCGCGAAGGCGGATTACCCGACCAACCGGTTCTCGTATGCATTCGAGCTGATCCTGGCCAGGAAATTCAATAAATGGTTCTCCCTGCAGATCACTCCCGCCATGGTACACAAGAACCTGGTGGCAACCTCCAAAGACCACAACGATATCTTTGCACTGGGAGCCGGCGTCCGGATCAGGTTGAGCCGGCGTGTGGCGATAAACGGAGAATACTATTACGTGTTCCCGAACCAGGTGGATGAATCCGGTGACCGGCCTGATATCCATAATTCCGCATCCGTCGGGATCGACATCCAAACCGGGGGTCATGTATTCCAGATCTTCCTGACCAATTCACAGGGGCTGATCGAACAGTATTTCATCCCCGGCACGCAGGGAAACTGGCTGAAAGGGAACATCTATCTCGGGTTTAATATCAGCAGGATGCTCCCGACCGGCAGGTCAAAGCCGGATTGATCCTCTATGAAACTGCAGCATTGATAAGGCCTGATTGAATGTTGGTCGATATGAAAGCTAATCTCCGGCTCTTTTTCGTATCATTGCCTGAAGCAAAAAATATGATGTGACGTTTACCCCCTATAAGCAGAAAAAATGGATAAGGATCCTGAGCCATGTCCTCTTCTGGATCTTTATCGTCGCTTTTTTTACGTTCATTTTCGGAGTCCGTAAAGGCGAAGGGTACCTGAAAATCACCCAGGTCCTGATCGGGACGTTACCCATCGATATCGGTTTTACCTACTTCATCCTCTATTTCCTGATCCCCAGGTACCTCCTTAAAAGACGATACCTGCATTTCTTCCTCCTGCTGTTCGTTTCCTTCTCCGTGGTCGTTGTAGCCGAGTGGACCATCAACTTCTACATCATGTATCCGTGGGTTTATGAGGACTGGGAGAAGTGGAAGTCCAGCATGCACTACCTGTCGGGAGATGCGTTCTCCCTTTACTTGTCCATCGGGTTCGTCGTCTTCCTGGCATCCACCATCAAGCTCGTGAAAAACTGGTTTGAAAGCCAGCAGGCCAAGGCTGACCTGGAGATCCAGAACCGGAAGAGCGAACTGGCCCTGTTGCGTTCGCAGGTAAATCCCCATTTCCTGTTCAATACGCTGAACAATATCGATGCGCTGATCCGGATCGATCCGGACAAGGCTTCCGACTCCGTGATGAAACTCTCAGGGATCATGCGGTATTTCATATACGAAGCCAATACCGACAAGGTCCCGCTGCAGAAAGAGATCGATTACCTGGAGAGCTTCATCGAGCTTCAGCGGCTGCGTTACCGGAACCCTGGCTTTATCTCCTACCAGAAAACCGGGATCGCCGAAGGGATCCTGATCGCCCCAATGCTGTTTGTCCCCTTTGTTGAAAACGCCTTCAAACATGGCACCCGCAGGGACCTGGCCCCGGGCATCTCCATTGAACTGGCGATCCGGCCTGAACGGATCAAACTCGAAGTGTGGAACTATTTCGAAGGCAACGGGAACGGGAACAATCACATCGGTCCGGGGATCGGTTTGGCCAATGTGGAAAAACGTCTGCAGCTGATCTATCCCGGCAAGCACAAACTGGAGATCGACAAGCAGGCCGACCGCTTTTTCATCTCCCTTGAACTCGAAACGGAATGAAGATCCATTGCATTGTTGTCGACGACGAACCGCTGGCCATTGAGAAACTGACCGGCTACATCCGGCGGATCCCCATGCTGGAGTTGGCGGGAACCTTCGAAGGCGCCCTTGAGGCCATGGAATTCCTCCGTACGAACCGGGCCGACCTGATCTTTCTCGATATCCAGATGGAGAAACTGAGCGGCATCCAGTTCCTCGAGATCATGAAGAACAGGCCAAGGGTCGTGATCACCAGCGCATATGACCGGTATGCCCTCAAAGGCTATGAGCTGGACATCACCGATTACCTGCTTAAACCCATTTCGTTCGACCGGTTTGTCAAAGCCGTAGACAAAGTAGCGGCGGATATGATGTCGGAACCGGTGGTTCCACATGGGGATGCAAGGGCGGAGGAGTTTGTTCCTGAAAACGATTTTATCTTCGTCAAGGCCGACTACCAGATGCAAAAGATCAATCTTTCCGATATCCTGTTCATCGAAGGCATGAAAGACTATCTGCGGATCCACCTGCCCAATGCCAGGATCATGACGCTGATGAGTTTCGCAAGGATGGAAAAGGCCCTTCCATCCGACCGTTTCCGCCGGATCCATAAGTCGTTTATCATCCCCGTCGACAAAATTGACCAGGTAGAGCGCACGCTGGTCATGATCGGCCCCCATAAGATCCCTATCGGTAATAAATACAGGAAAGAGTTCTTCGATTACCTTGAGAAAAAGAAGATCGTCTGATCACTTCAGTTCCCGATAACGGAAGCAATGGACCAGGTGGTCGTTAACCATCCCGGCAGCCTGCATATATGAGTAACAGATTGTCGTTCCGACAAATTTAAAGCCCCGCCTGATGAGGTCCTTACTCATCAGGTCCGATTCCGTCGAACGGGAAGGCAATTCCGAGAGGCTTTTCCATTTATTCCTAACCGGCTTTCCATTGACGAATTGCCAGATATACCGGTCAAAGCTGCCGAACTCATCAACAACTTCCCTGAATCGTTGCGCGTTGTTTATTGCTGCTGCAATTTTTGCCTTGTTCCGGATAATGCCTGCATCGTTTAACAGGGCATCGAATTTCCGTTGATCATAACGGGCAATTTTCCTGTAATCGAATTGATCAAAGGCTTTGGAAAAGTTGTCGCGTTTGTGGAGGATGGTCCTCCAGCTTAATCCCGCCTGGAAACAATCAAGCACCAGATGCTCGAAATGTTTCCGGTCATCATGCACCGGCACCCCCCACTCCTCATCATGATATTTGATCATCAAGGGATCACCAATCGGCCACTCGCATGATTTTTTTACCATCCTACTCATCTGTTAATCCTTGTATCCCTGTATCCTTGTATCCCTGTATCCTTGTATCCCTGTATCCCTGTATCCTTGTATCCTTGTATCCCTGTATCCTTACATCCCCTCATCCTGTCATCTGTCTGACATACTCCTCCACATCAAACTTCCTCCTGCACCCCTCATAGCTCATGTACCTAATGGTTCCGAAGACCGGACGTTCGCCCCAGGGCCGGTCGTGAGTTCCGCCGATCGACCACGAGATCCCCGAATAGCCGTTGGGATCGCGGCCATCGAGGCTGTAGCGGTCGTTCAGGTAAACGGCGATGTGAAACGCCTCTTCCGGGGTGGCGCTCCATTCAAGGATCTTTTTCGCCCAGTACATCCGCATGTAGCCATGCATTTTTCCGGCCAGGACCATCTCGTTCTGGGCTGCATTCCACAGTGGGTCATGGGTTACCGCAGATTCAAACTGTTCAAGAGAATAAATATGGGTGCGCCCGTCGTTCCAGTGTTTCTGAAGTGTTTGCCGGCCCCAGGCCGGGATCCCTTCAAAGGTATCATAGAAGGGATTATACAGGCAGAAATTATCCGACAGCTCCCTCCGGACGATCAGTTCTTCAAGAAAGGCTGCTGCACTTTGCCCTATTCCTCTTCGGCTGACCTCCAGTGCAACCCGCATGGACGAGATCTGCCCGAAATGAAGGTAAGGGGACAGGTCCGACTGTCCGTCCAGGTTCGGGTCGTTGCGGTCGGTATCGTATCGAGAAAGGCGGTTCAGGATGAAGCGTTCGAGCACCTCAAGAGCGGCTGTCTCACCAGGCACAAATTCCGGCACCGGGCTTACGGTGCAGTCGATCGACAGCTTACTGCATAGTTGGGAGATATTGGGTGAGTTCGTCGCCTGTTTCAACGGGTAAGGATGTTTCTTCACGGCAGGAATATCGGCCAGGTAGCCGGAAAGTACGCGGCTGATCTTAGGCCGGATGGTCCGGGCGGCAAATTCCAGTTTGGGAGAAGCGATCCGGCAGGGCACGATGTTGTGAGCATCCATTTCGTGCAGGGGAACAGCCAGCTTTCCGGCAACCTGTTCCTTCCACTCCAGGTGGATGCGGAGTGGTGAGAAATCGGTGACGATCAGTCCGGCTTCCAGTTCAGATGACACATTCAACACGGATTGGACGGGATCACCAGTTTTAATGATGAAAGGGATGTTCAATTTGCCGGCTCCTGCTTCGACTTCCTTAAGTCCTCTGAGCATGAAGTCGTACTGCCGGATCGTGGCACCG
Source organism: Bacteroidales bacterium (assembly GCA_036796175.1). Classification (GTDB taxonomy): domain Bacteria; phylum Bacteroidota; class Bacteroidia; order Bacteroidales; family FEN-979; genus DAIRDK01. The sequence goes on from DAIRDK010000072.1 coordinate 5,420, forward strand.
AGGAACGAAGGGCTGAGGCAGAACAGGATGGCCAGCGGGGCTTTCCGGCTGAGTGCCATCTCCTGGGCATACAGCAAGGCCTGGTTATCCCCGATCCGCTGGTCGCGGCTCATCCAGTAGATGACCGGTCCGTTCCTGTACTCTCCCGGTCGCAGTTCAAATACCCTGTTGTGAAGCGCATTTTCCATGTGCGATCTCTCCGGCTATGCGGTAAAAGTAAGCAATTCCGTTTTTTCAAGTCTGAAAATCTTCTTACTTTTGCCGCGGAGAGATGGCAGAGCGGTCGATTGCGGCGGTCTTGAAAACCGTTGACCTGCAAGGGTCCGGGGGTTCGAATCCCTCTCTCTCCGCGAAGCGGGTGTGGGTGTGTGTGTGAGTGTGGGAGAGTTTTGGTACCCGCTTCGCGGGAATCATTTTTTTGTTGTTTTTGTTGATACACAAAACCCAGGGCTCATACTCCACACACACACTCACACACACACCCACACCCACTTCGGAGAGATGCCAGAGCGGTCGAATGGGGCGGTCTCGAAAACCGTTGACCCCTTTACAGGGGTCCCAGGGTTCGAATCCCTGTCTCTCCGCAAACAAAAATGCTGCTGCAACGCAGCATTTTTTGTTTTCCCGCAAGACGAAAGCTCGCTTTCGGGCTTGAGAGGAAATAAATGAGAGCACGCAATGCGCAGCATTATTGTTTGAATCACCCCCAATGGGATCACCGCTGCAAGCGGTAATCCCGATAGATCTTCTTACATTTGCCCTTTATTCAACCCATCATGAAAACATTAGCTCTTTACCTGACCACATTGCTCATTGCAGCCGCAGCCATTCCTGCCTCCAGCCAGGCCCCCATAAAACTGACAGCAACCGTCAACCCGCACGATACCACAAAACTATCCACGGTGGTCGTCATGCCGCTGTTCGAAACGGTGGATAACATCACACCTTTCGAAAAAGCGATGGTCTCGTATTTCAACCGGAGAGGACTGAAAGCGGTGGGATCGCTTGAATTCCTGGACCCGGGCATCAAGTATCCCATCGACGCCATCAAGCACAAGTGCGACAGCCTCGGAGCCGACGCGATCCTGGTGATCACCTATGAAGGTTCTGCAAAAACATCGAAGTATATCGCACCGACCAGTTACTATTCCGGTGCCGATGGTAATTTTGGAGGCTATTGGGGCGACGGCTACTGGGGAGGATATTATGGCGGCACCACCATGACCGTAGGCGGAACCTGGGCGGAAGGAGCCCTGGTCTATCTGACCGGGAAACTTTATACCAGGGCCTCAAAAGAGCCCCTCTGGACCGGCGAAATCGACCTAAACAACCCGAAATATATCGATGAGGCAGGAAATATCACGGCCCAGGCCGTGTACTCAGACTGGAAAACTCAACAACTGCTCAAAAAGAAACATTAACTGATGGTCTGCCTGTCCGGTATGCAGGAATAGATCGTCTGGTTCATATCACCGAAAACCATGGGGCATTCATCGATAAATGCACCCTCAAGCCCTATTTTTTCGTACTTTTGTGATCTTATGCGTCAAATCCATTTATCATGAAAAAGTTATTGCTTATCCTGGCTATTATAACCGCAGTCCCGGTTGTGTCGAACGCCCGGAACCTGTGGGCATACCTGACCTATTCCACGTTCAATTCACCCGAAGGACCATACGTCGAAACGTACCTCACCATCGCGGGCAACAGCGTGAGGTTCATGCCGACCGAGGACGGAAAATTCCAGGCTGCCGTCAATATCGTCATGATATTCAAGCAGGGCGACGAGATCAAAGCCTTTAAAAAGTACCAGCTGAACAGCCCGGAGGTGAAGGACACCACGAAACTGAATTTCAATTTTGTGGACCAGCAACGGTTCCAGCTTGCAAATGGCACATACACCTTTGAGATCCAACTGGCCGACAAGAACAAAGAGGTGAAAGCGGTACCCTATACCCAGGAGGTCACGGTAGACTTTCCCGCTGACAAACCCTCCATTTCCGGATTGGAACTGGTGAAATCCTATAAACCCACCGAACAGGCTTCGATCCTTTCAAAGAGCGGACACGACCTGGTTCCCTACGTCTTCACTTTTTATCCCGAACAGGAGAACGAGCTGACCTTTTACGGTGAACTGTACAATATGGACAAGGTCATGGACAAGGACCAGAAGTTCCTGATTTCCTGCTACCTTGAAACCGCAGAAACCGGATATAAACTGAACGATTTCGCAGTCGTCCGCAAAGAAGTCGCCAAGCCGGTGAATGTCATGCTGTACACCATCGGCATCCGTAACCTGGCATCAGGTAACTATAACCTGGTGGTGGAAGCGCGCAACCAGAACAACGAGATCGTTGCCAGCAACCGGCTGTACATCCAGCGCAGCAACCCCAATATCACGCTCACGCTGGCTGATTACACCGCCCTGAGTACATCCAATACGTTTGTAGACAAGATAACCAACCTCGACACGCTCAAGGAGTATATCCGGTCGACCTGGCCCATCGCGGGAGGAATTGAGAACCAGTTCATCAAACAATACCTGGAAACCAGCGACCTGAAACTGTTGCAGCAGTATTTCCTGGGATTCTGGCAGCAACGGGATCCCGTCAATCCCGAAAAGGCATGGCTGGCCTATAATGAAGAGGTCAAAAAAGTGCAGTATAATTTCGGCACGAATTATAAAAAGGGATATAACACCGACCGCGGCCGGGTTTATCTCGAATATGGTCCGCCGAATGTGCGGTCGACCGCTTACAATGAGCCAAACAGCTATCCATACGAGATCTGGCACTATTACTCGATGAAGAACCAGCGGAATAAGAAATTCGTGTTCTATTCCGAAGACATGGTCACCAGCGACTTTACCCTGCTTCATTCCGACGCCATCGGGGAGGTGAATTACCCGCAGTGGCAGGTGTTCCTGCGCAACAAGATGAACGCGCCGCTGGATATCCAGCAAACGCAGACCATCAATGTCTGGGGCGACCAGACCAAGGATTTCTGGGAACTCCCCAACTAACGGAATCAGCCAAAATTTTACGATGAGGGGTGTGTAAAATGTGTATTTTTACACACCTTTCTTTATGCGTACAGCGGTTGTCATATTGAACTGGAACGGCAAAACCTTCCTTGAACAGTTTCTTCCGATGCTGATCCGTTTCAGCCGGCAGGAAGCCCGGATCATCATTGCCGACAACGCCTCAACCGACGGCTCCGTCGAATTGGTAAAGGAGAGGTTCCCGGAGGTCGAAGTGATCCGCAATCCTGAGAACTTCGGGTTTTCCAAAGGCTATAACCAGGCACTTAAGCAGGTGGATGAGACCTATTACGTCCTGCTCAACTCCGATATCGAGGTCACGGAAGGCTGGCTGTCGCCCCTGATCGCACTCATGGACAGCGATCCGATGATCGGCGCCTGCCAGCCTAAGATCCTCTCCTACCACGAACGCGACAAGTTCGAGTATGCGGGCGCTGCCGGAGGGTTTATCGACAAATACGGGTATCCCTTCTGCAGGGGGCGGATCTTTACCAGCCTCGAACAGGATCATGGTCAATACAATGAAGAATCGGAGATCTTCTGGGCAACGGGTGCCTGCATGATCGTCAGGGCTGATCTTTACCACGCCCTGGGCGGACTCGACGACGACTTTTTCGCCCACATGGAGGAGATCGACTTTTGCTGGAGGCTCCACAACGAAGGATATAAGGTCATGTACTGCCCCGGATCGACGGTTTATCACATCGGAGGCGGCACATTGCCTAAGATCTCGTGGAAAAAGACCTACCTCAATTTCCGGAACAATTTCTTTTTGCTCTATAAAAATCTTCCGGCAAACCGCCTGTTCAGGGTCTTTGGCATGCGCCTGGTACTTGATGCCCTGGCAGCCTTCAAGTTCCTGCTCCAGGCCGGCTTCAAGGATTTCTGGGCAGTAGTCAAGGCGCATTTCAGCTTCTACGGGTCGCTCCCGAAACTGCGGAGGAAAAGGAAACTGTTGAAGCACGGCAGCACCCGGCTGATCTATTCCAACTGCATCGTGTGGGATTACTTTATCCGCGACAAACACCGGTTCACCCAACTCGACAGGGAACGGTTCCTCGATAACTAATTTGATTTATATAGAATTGATAAAACTCTCGACTGCCAGCCGGTAGGAATCGAGCCCGAACCCGGTTATACTTCCCCTGACATTCGGGGCCAGCAGGGAAATATGACGGAACGATTCCCGGGCGAAGATGTTGGAGATATGCACCTCCACCACAGGGGTCCGGATGGCCTTGATCGCATCGGCAATGGAGACGGAAGTGTGTGTATATCCACCGGCATTCAAGATGATCCCGTCATAAACGAAACCCGCTTTCTGCAGCACGTTGATGATCTCCCCTTCAATATTGCTCTGGTAATACTCGATCGTATTATCGGGATAATGCTTGCGGAGCTTTTTCAGGTACGATTCAAAGGATTCCCTGCCATAAACACCGGGCTCCCGCTGTCCCAGCAGGTTCAGGTTCGGACCGTTGATGATGAGGAGTTTCATTTTACAAAGATAGTGACAGAGTGACAAAGTGACAGAGTGACAGGGTAAAATTTCATCCAAATTCCAGCATCCGGTATCCGGTATCCGTCATCCTGGATTTTGTTGTATCTTTGCCATACTACCACATAGGGGTGCCTTAAAAACAAGGGCTGAGAATACACTCTAAGAACCTGATCCGGGTAATGCCGGCGGAGGGAGGCAATTTTATGAGAACAAAGATTTTTTTAATTATGCTGATGATGCCTTTTGCGGCATTTTCACAGGTGCGGCTTTCCGGCACGGTAACCGACAAAAAAGACGGGACTCCCCTGCCGGGGACCCATATCCTGATCGAAAACACGTTTTTCACCGATGTGGCCGATGCCTCCGGGAATTTCGTGTTCAGGGGACTAAAGAAGGGTGACTTTACACTCAAGGTTTCCCATATCGGGTTTCAGACGGAGACGATCAGGATTTACCTTGAAAAGGATACGTCGCTATCCATCGGCCTGACTGAAACAGCGATCCTGGGAGAGGAGGTCAATATCACTGCCACCCGGGCAGGGGAAAAATATCCTGTGGCCGTGTCCACCATCACTCAGAAGGAGATCGCCCGGGTGAATACCGGAAAGGATATCCCCTATATCATCCAGAATACCCCGTCGGTGGTGACCACTTCCGACGCCGGGACCGGGATCGGCTATACCGGCATGACCATCCGGGGTACGGACCTGACCCGCATCAACGTCACCGTGAACGGGATCCCGCTTAACGACGCGGAATCGCAGGGAGTCTGGTTCGTCGACCTGCCCGACATCGCCTCTTCTACCGCCGACATCCAGATCCAGCGGGGCGTAGGAACCTCGACCAACGGGGCCGGGGCTTTCGGGGCAACGGTCAACATTAAGACGAATGAGCACAGGGAGGATGCCTACGGCGAACTGAATGTAACGGGGGGCTCGTACGGAACCGCCCGGGGTGTGCTGAGTTTCGGGACCGGAACCTTCGGTCATCGTTTCGCCGTGGATGGCAGGGCATCGTTCATGACCTCCGACGGCTATATCGACCGCGCCACTGCCGACCTGCGATCCTTTTACCTGTCGGCGGGTTTCTATGGAAAAAATACGACGCTGAGGTTCGTGACCTTCTCCGGGACCGAAAAGACCTACCAGGCATGGGAAGGCGTCCCCGGCGACAGCCTGAAATCCAACCGCACATTCAACCCGGCAGGCCTGTATCACGATTCGCTTGGGAATGTTCATTATTATAAAAACCAGACCGACAACTACCAGCAGGACCATTATCAGCTCATTTTCTCGCAGAACCTGGCAAAGAACTGGAACCTGAATGCGGCATTGTTCTACACCAAAGGATTCGGCTATTATGAGAACTACAAGGAAGAAGAAGCATTTGCCGATTACGGCTTGCAGGATGTGATCCTGGGCGGCGATACGATCAGGGAGAGCAACCTCGTGAACCGGAAATACCTCGATAACAACTTCAACGGGCTCACGTTCGCATCCAATTACATCCTGAAAGACCATCTGAAGCTGACGTTGGGCGGGGGGTGGAACCGGTATTACGGGAAGCATTACGGGAAAGTCATCTGGGCGGAATACGCATCCAACGGGAACAATGAACGGAACTGGTATTACAGCACCGGGGACAAGACCGACTTCAACATCTTCCTGAAAGCCTCCTATACCCTGTTTAAGAAACTGACCCTGTTCGCCGACCTCCAGTACCGCCATG
>DAIRDK010000073.1:0-11529 GCA_036796175.1 Bacteroidales bacterium
CGGGAAAAAGAAGATCAACATCCACCTCGAAAAATCGGAAGGTCCGCGGAAATATTCGAAGAACGAAGTGCAGATCCGCCTGAACCAGGAACCCGTATGGGATCTCGATCTCGATATCGGGGCGGCATCCATCGACATGGACCTGAAGGATTATAAGATCGACACCCTGGAGATCAATGCAGGCGCTTCCTCCATCGACCTGACCCTGGGCAGCATGAATCCCGTGACGCGGCTGACGTTCGACGCGGGCGCTTCCTCCCTCAACATCCGCATACCGAAGGAGGCCGCCTGCGAAGTCAAGAGCGAATCGTTCCTGGTGAGCCGCGATTTCGAAGGATTTGTCAAGAAGGGCAACGGGCTTTACCAGTCGGAGAATTACTCCACCGGAAAAAACAAGATCTACATCGATATCGAAACAGCGGTTTCGAGCATCTCGATCGAACGCTACTGACGCAGAAGCAGGAAGTCACTGACGATCCTGAAGAATTCCCCGGGTGCGTCGGCGTGAACCCAATGGGTAGCATCCCCGATGGTCTTCACGACGGCGCCGGGGAATTTTTCGTTGATCACGATCAGGTCTTCGTCGGAAATATATGGCGAGCGTCCGCCGCGGATGAACAGCGACGGACCGTCGTACCGGCCGGTGACGTTCACCCCTTCGAATACAGCATGCAGGTTTTCGTTGATGGCTTTGATGTTTAGCCTCCATCCCAATTTTCCCCGTTCCATCCAGTACACATTTTTCAGTAAGAACTGTCGAAGCCTGGGGCTGTCGATGCGCATCATGAGCCGGCGCTCCACCTCTCCCCGTGTCTTCACCTGCGACAGATCCGTCTCCAGCATGGCGTTGATGAGGGCCTGGTGTTCCTCGTTATGCGGGTACTTGCGGAGGCTGATATCCACGACGATCAGCTTAGCGACCATCCCGGGCTGGTGCAGGGCGAAGCGCATCGCCGTCTTGCCACCCAGCGAATGGCCCATCAGGACCGGCTTTTCCAGCTCATGGGTCTCGATGAATTCCAGCAGGTCGTCTTCCAGCGCAGGGAAATCAAATACCGGGCTGTGCGGCGATTGCCCGTGGTTACGCAGATCGGGGATATATACGCGGTACTGTTCCGCCAGTCGTTTTCCGATCGTCACCCAGTTGTCCGAAACGCCGAACAACCCGTGGAGAATGATCAGCGGGGGACCGTCGCCGTATACCTGGAAGAAGAGTTTCATGGGGTGTGTTTATTAACACTTTTTTGTTGAAAAAAAGTGTTAACGCGGCGTTAAAAATACAATAAAAACGTACCTATTTGCATTACTTTTTTTTTGCCTCCGAGGCATCGTGAAATGAACCGAAAAAAATGGAAAAAAATCATAGCGAAAAGAGATACATAGCGAATATCGAAATCTCAGAAGAAGAAGAACCTCCAAGTCAGTTTTCCGCTCCCCTTGCGGATACCTATCCCTTGAACGGGATCCTGAAAACCCGGCAGGAAGAAAAACCTGCGATCAGCCAGCGCTCCCTTGATTTCCTGAATGCATTTTTCCCCGGTGCCACCATCAAAGACTGGAACAACTGGCACTGGCAGGTAAAGAACAGCGCGCGCAGCGTTGCTGAACTTGGACGTTACCTGCGCCTCTCGGACAACGAGATCGGCATCCAGTCGAAAGATGCGCATACCCTGCCGCTGCGCATCACGCCCTATTACATCAGTCTCCTCGACCGCGATAACCCGGAACAGGCTTTACGTAAAAGCGTGGTGCCTGTCTTTGACGAGTACATCGTTTCCCAGGGCGAAGCTTCCGACCCGCTTTCGGAAGAGCATGACAGCCCGATCCCGAACGTGGTTCACCGTTACCCCGACCGGGTGCTCTTCCTTGCCACCGGTTTCTGCAGCACGTACTGCCGTTACTGCACACGCACCCACATGGTGGCGAAAGACAAGTGCCACATCGGGATCAAGGCCTGGGAACCGGGCCTTCAGTATATCGCCAACCACGCGGAGATCCGGGATGTCCTGATCTCCGGCGGGGATCCGCTGACGATGCCCGATTACCACATCGAATACCTGCTGCAGCGGCTCCGCAGCATCGAACATGTCGAGATCATCCGCATCGGGACCAAAGTACCCGTTGTGCTGCCCCAACGCATCACGCGGCCGCTGGTGACCATGCTGAAGAAGTATCATCCGCTCTTCATCAGCATCCATTTCACCCATGCCGACGAGATCACACCGGAAGTGAAAGAGGCTTGCGAAAAGCTGGCCAACGCCGGGATCCCGCTGGGCAGCCAGACAGTGCTGCTGAAAGGGATCAACGACAGCACGGAGACCATGAAGCGGTTGATGCATGCCCTGCTGAAGATCCGGGTACGGCCCTATTACCTGTACCAGTGCGATCCGATCCTGGGATCCGGCCATTTCCGCACCACAATCGAAAAGGGCCTGGAGATCATCCGCGGACTGCGTGGCCATACGACCGGGTATGCCGTACCCCAGTTCGTGGTGGATGCGCCCGGCGGCGGCGGCAAGATCCCCCTCCTGCCCGATTACTACCTCGGTCACGACGGTCCTTACGCCATCCTGCAGAACTACGAAGGGAAAACGTTCCGTTACCCCGATCTTACGCATTGACCTATGATCATCGGACTCACCTACGACCTCCAGTCGGAATACCTGTCAGAAGGCTTCACCCGCGAGGAGGTTGCCGAATTTGACAAGGAGGAGACCATCATCGGGATCGAAGAGTCGCTGAAGCGGCTCGGCCATTCCACGGTCCGCATCGGCAGCGTGAAACGGTTGACCGAACGGCTGGTGAGGGGTGAACAGTGGGACCTGGTCTTTAACATCTGCGAAGGGTTGTACGGCATCGGACGCGAAGCGCAGGTGCCCGCGATCCTCGATGCCTATGCGATCCCGTACACCTTTTCCGATCCGCTCGTCTTGTCGCTGACCCTGCACAAGGGGATCATGAAGCGGGTGGTGCGCGACCTCGGCGTGGCCACACCCGATTTCACCGTCGTTTCAGATCCCTCCGGGATCGCTGCGATCAACATGCCCTTTCCGATTTTCCTAAAGCCTGTGGCAGAAGGATCGGGCAAGGCGATCAGCGAAAAGTCGCTCGTGAACGACCGGCCTACGCTTGTTGAGCAGGTGACGCACCTGTTATCGGAATACAAACAGCCCGTGCTGGTGGAACGGTTCCTTCCCGGCCGCGAATTCACAACGGGGATCGTGGGCACAGGCGAAGCCTCCGAAGTCGTCGGCACGATGGAGATCATCTATAATGAGCATGTACATACGAAGATCTATTCATACGATATCAAGAACGATTACGAGAAGTACGTCACGTATGAAGTGCCGGAAGCGGATGTCTGCGCCCAAAGCGCGGAGCTGGCACTGAAGGTCTGGAAGGGCATCGGCGGCCGCGATGCGGGCCGTGTCGACATCCGCCTGGACGAGCTGGGCCGGGCGAACTTCATCGAACTGAATCCCCTGGCCGGGATGAATTACATCCATTCCGACCTGCCGATCATTGCATATAAGCACGGATGGACATACGACGACCTGATGGAGCGCGTGATCCGTTCAGCAACACAAAGAAAATGAACAAACCGATCCTGATCATCCATAACGCGATCTCCGACAACCCGGGATCGGACGAACTCGACGTCCTCGAACAGGTCGACCTTGTCGGCAAAGCATTGCTGGAGCTCGGTTACAGGATCGAGATCCGGCCCGTGGACTTCAACCTGGAGAAGACCATCAACGAGATCCGCAGGATCAAACCTTACGCGGTGTTCAACCTGGCGGAAACGCTTTTCAACCGGAGCGAGTTCGCTTTCATCGCCCCGTCGGTGCTCGGGTACCTCAACGTCCCATTCACAGGCTCCCCGCTGATCCCGATGATCTACGCATCGAACAAGCTGCTGACCAAGCAGGAGCTGACCCGCCACGGCATCCGCACACCCGGCTGGTTCCGGCTGGAGGATATCCGGCAGGTGGATAAGAACAAGCGCTACATCCTGAAGCCCGTGTGGGAAGAGGGTTCGCTGGGGCTGGACGAGGACAATGTGTTCACCGGATCCGACCGGAAGAAGATCGAACGGTTCGCGAAGATGAACCCCAACTATTTCTTCGTTGAGGAGTTCATCGAAGGGCGCGAGTTCAACATCTCGATCATCGGCGAGAAGACAAAGCCTGTCGTTATGCCGCTGGCTGAGATGACCTTCAGGGACTACCCGGAAGGTAAGCCGCGGATCATGGGTTACACCGCCAAATGGAACGAAGAATCGTTCGAATATTCGCATACGAAGCGTACCTTTGCCATCCGCGACCGGAACAAGCCGCACATCCAGCAGATGCCGGAGATCTGCCGCCAGTGCTGGAACGCTTTCGGGCTGCGGGGTTACGTGCGGGTCGACTTCAGGCTGTCGGCGGATAACACGGCCTTCGTGATCGACATCAACGCGAACCCCTGCCTGTCGGGCTCGGGAGGATTCATGGCGGCCGTAAAAAAGTCGGGCATGACCTTCCGCGAGGCGGTGGCCCGGATCGTGGACGATGCGGTGTATGAAAACCGGCTCTACAACCGGAAATAACAAATAACTATGCTTACATTCAGGGAATACGCAACACAGGACGACCTGCAGGCTGTTGAGGAGATCATCCGTTCAACCGGCTTCTTCTACGAGATCGAGATCCCGGTCGCCCTTGGACTTCTGGAAGATTACCTGGAGGAGGGTGAAGAGAGCGGGTACTATTTTCTCTTTGCCGTCGACCATGGTCACACCGTTGGTTATGCCTGTTATGGCGAGATCGCCGGGACGGAAGGAGCTTACGATCTTTACTGGATCGCGGTGCACGACAACCAGCGGGGAAAAGGGGTCGGGAAGAAACTGCTGGAGAAGACCCACGACGTCATCCGCGGCAAAGGCGGGAGGATCGTGGTGGCCGAAACATCTTCCCTCGAGAAGTACGCCCCCACGCGGCATTTCTACCTGTCGAACGGATATCTTGAAGAAGGCTTCGTGCAAGACTTCTACAAACCCGGGGACGGCCGGCTTACCTATGTCAAAAGGCTGCAGTGATTCAGGCTGAAAGGCCGTTCAGCCGGATCTCTTCCAGGGCATCGGCAGAGAGGCATCCCGAGCGGTACAGGTTCAGAAATTCCTGGGAAACGCTCTGACCGAAGAGGATCACATCGTCGGAATTGACCGTCACCTTTACGCCGTGATCGTACAATACCCGGATCGGGTGTTCCGCCATCGACGGGGCGTTCTGCATAATGACATTGCTGGTTGGACAGATGTTGAGAGGTATCCCTCGTTCCGCAAGCCAGGCCATCACCTCCTTCGAGCGGGCTGCCGCAATCCCGTGCTGAACGGCATCAAGACCGAGCACCTCCACGGTTTCCCGCACCGATTCCGGCGTTCCGAATTCCCCCGCATGTGCCTTGCACTTCAGGCCTGCACGTTTGGCGATACGGTAAATCTCAACCAGGTTCTCCAACGGCTGCCCTGATTCGTCATCGTACAGATCGATGGCACGGAAATACCCGAGGTCAAGGTATTCCATGAACCATTCCATGAGCCTGCCGGCGGTCACCGGGCGTGCGAAGCCAAGTTCAGGCCGGAAGTCAATCTCCGGGGCGGTCTCGTGGTGGACCGACTTCAACGTTGCAACGATCTCTTTCGGCGGGATGCCGAAGAGGTGCCCGAAACCCGCATCGATGCTCATCTCGAGGATGGAAATGCCATCGGATTTCGCCTGCCTGAAGGTGGCCTCCAGGGCCGTCCTGAATGCTGCCGGGTTGCGGAACACCGGCGCATAGACTTCCGTGATCCACCGGTTGACATCATGGATCCCGTTCCCCTTGTAAATAAAGGGTTTGAGCGGCTTCCCGAAGAACGCTTCCACATCCTCCCGCCGGCAACCCAGCATGGAATGGTTGTGCAGGTCGGTTTTAGGATATTTCGCGACTACCGCCGGATCGCCCGATGCCAATGCTTCCGCGAACGTGCTATTCATGACGTTTTTCAGCAATCTGTTCCACCTCCTTCATGACCCGGAGCAGGTTCCCTCCCCAGATATTCCGGATATCCGAAGCCGTGTATCCCCTCCTGAGCAGTTCCACCGTGATATTCTTCATCCCGCTTACGTCAAAGCATCCGTTCACGGCCCCGCCGCCGTCGAAGTCAGTCCCGATGCCCACATGATCGATGCCGGCCACCCGGACCATGTGATCGATATGGTCCACCACATCGGAGACCGATGCCAGTTTCGGCGGAAAGAGATCATCGATGGCGTACCATTCCTTCCGGGCTTTCTTCATCTCTTCTTCCGAAAGGCCTTCAAACCCGTTGTATTTGGCCCTCAGCGCAGCCCTGGCGCTGTCGCGTTTCGGGTTGGGATCAGGGGTCTTCACATAGTCGCTCAGGATGCACATCTGGACCACCCCGCCGTGTGCGGCGAGGGCCCCCAGCATGGCGTCATCCAGGTTGCGGGGATTATTGCAAATGGCCCGTGCACAGGAGTGGGAAGCGATCACCGGGGCTTTGGAAACGGCCAGTACATCGTAAAAACTCTGATCGGATATGTGCGACACATCGATCATCATCCCCAGCCGGTTCATCTCGCGTACAACTTGTTTGCCAAAGTCGCTGAGCCCGTCGTGCTCGATGGTGTCGGTGGACGAATCGCAGATGTCGTTGTTTTTCGTATGGCAGAGGGTGATGTAGCGGGCTCCGCGCCGGTAAAAGGTTTCGATGAGGGAAAGGTCCTTCCCGATCGCATACCCGTTCTCGATGCCGATATAGACAGCCCGCCGGTCCATTTTTTTCAGCCGTTCGGCATCGGCAGCGGAGAAGGCCAGTCCGGCCTGGGCGGGATGCCTGCCAACGGCCGCATCGATCGTGTCGAAGATCGTCATGGCCTTTTCCGTTACCTTACGGTATGACTCGGGATCGCGCTTGCCCTGGGACACAAAGACAGCAAAGAACGCCCCGTCGAGCCGACCTTCCTTCATCCGCACCAGGTCAACCTTCGACCGGTCCTGGTAAGGATCATGACGAACCCCGATATCAAACCCAGGCTGCATCATGCGCAACGGAGTATCGTTGTGCGAATCGATGGAGATGATCTTGTCGTGGAGTTTCTCAGCCTTCTTCAACAAGGAACTGTCAGGTGGCGTGCCGGAGAAAGAGGGAGAAAGAGGGAGTATGAAGAATATAAAGAATATGGAGTGAAAAGATGGGAGTTTCATGGGATTGAATTTTATTTAAGCTGACGGAGGTACAGCTGGATGGTGTTCTCCAGCCCGTAGTATAAGGCATCGCAGATCAGGGCATGGCCGATGGAGACCTCCAGAAGCCCGGGGATGTTCGTATTAAAATAGCGCAGGTTTTCCAGGTTCAGGTCATGACCGGCATTCAGGCCCAGGCTCAGGTTTTGAGCCAACCGGGCGGCCTGGATGAAAGGAGTGATGGCAGCCTCGCGGCCGGTGGGATATCCTGATGCGTAACTTTCGGTATACAGCTCGATGCGGTCGGTACCTGTATTCACCGCATGTTCGATCATCTCCAGGTCAGTCTCGATAAAAATCGATGTCCGGATCCCGGCCTGCCTGAATTGCCCGACCACGTCGCGCAGGAAGGCCCCGTTCCGGATCGTATCCCAGCCTGCGTTGGAGGTGAGCGCTCCCGGAGGATCCGGAACCAGGGTCACCTGGGCCGGTTTCACATCCAGGACAAGCCGGATGAATTGTTCTGAAGGGTAGCCTTCAATATTGAATTCCGTCGTGACCAGCGGCCTCAGTTCGTACACATCCCGGTAGCGGATATGCCGCTCGTCAGGGCGGGGGTGAACGGTGATCCCCTGCGCGCCGAACCGCTCGCAGTCCTGCGCCACCTTCAGCAGATCGGGTAAATTCCCTCCCCGCGCATTGCGGAGTGTGGCGACCTTGTTGATGTTCACGCTGAGTTTCGTCACTGGATAACCTTTCCGCAAAGTTAATGATTTTGTACTTTTGGGCAGATAAAAGATACACGATGAGGGCAGTGATCCAGCGCACGGGGAATGCTTCCGTGAGCATTAACGGCCGTGTGACGGCCTCGATCGGCAACGGGCTGCTGGTTCTCCTGGGGATCGAGGAAGCCGATACGAAGGAGGATATCGAGTGGCTCTGCGGCAAGATCGCCCGGTTGCGGGTGTTCCCCGATGCACAGGGAGTGATGAACCGGTCGGTGCAGGAGACCCGCGGCGACGTGCTTGTCGTCAGTCAGTTCACCCTCCACGCCAGCACGAAGAAAGGAAACCGCCCTTCGTATATCCGGGCGGCCCGGCCCGAAACGGCCATCCCCCTGTATGATGCCTTTGTCTCCCGGATGGAAGCGGAATTGGGGAAACGGGTCCTGACCGGGCAGTTCGGGGCCATGATGGATATTTCCCTGGTTAATGAAGGGCCGGTGACGATCCTCATCGATTCGAAGATCAGGGAATGATGCCGGATACCGGGAAAGTCAGCTCCCCAAGGTCAAGCATTGCGTTAATCACCGAAACCATTATGAAACCGCCCAGGTCTGATGGCCGGATATCGGCTTCACGGATCCGGGCCAGGTCAAGCAACCTGGTTCTGCAAGTGCCAGCCAGCAGCGGTGTCCGCGGGGTACACCAGGTCGTTCCGTCGAACAGCGCAATGTTGGCATAGCTCATGTCGGTCAGTAACCCGTGTTTGACCACCAGGATGTCGTCGCATGTGCCTTTCTCAGCTAACATCCCTGTAAACACAGACCGGTCAGCATACTTATACGCATAAGTCATGTCGTTGCGAACCACCAGTTTTACGGTCCTGATCTTCTTCGGACGATAACATTCAACGGTATTTTCGGAAATCTGATCCCCGTATACAATTCGCCATTTGAAGACACCGGCGGGGAGATCGTGCGGATACCTCAACGCCGAAAGATCCAGGGGCCGGACATTCCCGGGCAAGGTGGCCCGGCAGGAGTCAACCCGTCGCTGGTGGTATTCCAGGTTGCACGGGGAACCGTTTTCAATCTTTATGGTCTCAAGAAAAAGGCACATAGACTTTATCGATCATTTCCCGGTATTCGGATTCAGCCTGGCTCATAAACGTGATCCCTCCCCCGCTGCGGAAGAGCACTCCCGACGGTGTTTTTTCAATAAAACGGATCATCACTCCGCTATCGAGGGTTCGGCCGTCGAACCGTCCCATTACTCCCGTATAGAAACCGCGGCGGTCCATTTCCGCAACGCGTATGATCTCCACCGTCCTTTTTTTTGGCGCCCCTGACACCGAGCCGGCAGGCAGCATGCTAAAGATCAGGTCGCCGATGACGGCCGGGTAGCCTGGATCCAGTACCCCTGTGATCTCAGAACTGACCTGCAGCAACTCCCTGAGATGGGTGTATACGCGGTCAATATAACGGAACCTCTTCACCTGCACATGGTTGGCGACCAGGCTGAGGTCATTCCGGATCAGGTCGACAATGGTATTATGTTCCGCCTGCTCCTTCGGATCCTCCAAGACCTGTTTTTCAGCATCCGGGATGGAAGCGTCGATCGTCCCTTTCATCGGGAACGAGGAGATACGACCTTCGCTGATCCTGACAAACGGTTCAGGTGAAAAGACAACGAAGCGATCGTCCATCAGCAACGAATAGGGAGCTTTGCTGAACCGGTAAATCTCCTCCAGTGTGAGAGAAGTTGACACGGGGGTTGGAAACGTTAAATTCACCAGGTACGAATCACCGTTCAGGATATGATGCATCACCTGGTCAAATGCGGCAAGATATCGGTCAAATGCCACTGGTGATCCCGAAAAGGCGAATGGCCTTGCCTGCTTTCCCCCCGGACGATCGTTCGAAAACCCGCGAAACGAGTACCTGATTCCCGCAGCCAGCGCTTCCTGCTCAGGCACGACAACCGGTTCCAGCATCTCAAAATCGATCACAAAAATGAACGGGATCGCATGTTTCCCAAATTCGTTCATCTTTCGTGCGGCATCGGTTGCATGTGTCATCAGCCTTGTTACTTTTATGAACAAATTTATGCATTTGCGACCATGAACGGCAAAGGCCCTGTCCTGATCATTGACAACTTCGACTCATTCACCCGAAACCTTTCGCAGTCAGCGGAGGAAGAGGGAGCCGGTGAAATCGAGATCATCCGCGAAGATGCGTTGGTCCCCAAAGATGCCGGCAGGTTCCGCAAGATCCTGATCTCCCCAGGACCGGGGCTGCCCTCGGACTTCCCGCGAATGATGGAAGTCATCCGTTTGTTCGCCGGAAAATGCAGCATCCTCGGGATCTGTTTGGGACACCAGGCCATCGCAGTAACCTTCGGCGCAAAACTCAGGAGGATGGAACAGGTCAGGCACGGGATTCCCGGAGAAATGGAGATCCTGGAGCCGGCCGATCCCCTGTTTTCAGGAGTACCTGGCAGGATCAGCGTCGGGCTCTACCATTCCTGGGAAGTTGACCCGCAACACGTACCACAGCAGATCAGGATCACAGCCATCTCGCCCGGAGGCACTATCCTGGCCATACGTCATTCACAGTATAATCTAACCGGATTTCAGTTCCATCCTGAAAGCTTTATCACTACCTGGGGCCGAAGGCTGATCAGGAACTGGCTTGCCGGCGAAGAATAATTTTTATTCAGAAGAAGAAAATTGTACTTTTGACATACATTCAACCGGCATGACCGAGACCCAGGGACCAGAAGGAATCATTCAGATGCTGACAGACCAGAATGTGCGCAAGACGCAGTTCATCTCTACAGTATCCCACGAATTCAGGACATATATTACCGCATTATCGATGAATATCCAGATGCTGGAGATGTATGACGGCAAATGGACGGCCGAGAAAAAAATGACCGTGTTCCGCCGGCTCCAGAATTCAATGAAATCGATGATCCGCCTGTTGGATGAGGTCTCTTTCCTCTCGAAGGATTTTGACAACCGGCTGACCCTTTCCTTTTCGGATTTTGATGTCCTGTCGTTTTGCCGGGAAAGCGTTGAAAAACTGAATGCCACAGGCGAAAACCCGGCGCAGGTCCGGTTAACGGAAGGGACCATTCCCCCCTCTGTTCAGACCGATTCCTCCCTGTTCAACCTCATCGTGACCAACCTGCTGATCAACGCGGTCAAGTTTTCCCCTTCAGGTGAACCGGTTGACCTTCATATCGGAGTTGAAGGGGACCGGTACCTGAAGATCATGGTGACGGATCAAGGGATCGGGATACCGGCCGAAGAGCTGAACCACATCTTCGAAGCCTTCTACAGGGCCAAGAATGCCCTGCAGTTCGCCGGCTCGGGCCTCGGCCTGACAGTAGTCCACCGGTCGGTCGAACTGCTGCAGGGAACGATCACCCTCCGCAGCACCCTGGACCAGGGAACTGAAATAACCGTAATGCTGCCTCTCACGCTTTCCTCATGACCAAAATCCTCATCATCGAAGACAACAGCGTACTGCTCGACAGTATCGCCGATTTTCTTGCAGAGGAGGGCTTTGACATC
>DAIRDK010000074.1:0-11425 GCA_036796175.1 Bacteroidales bacterium
TGCTCATCCCGTAATGGATGAACAGGCTCATCAGAGTCAGCGAGATCGGGATGTTATGGATGATGATGCCGGTGACCAGCGTATTCACTAGTCCGGGATCGGTGGATCGGACGATGGGCATGCCCTCCAGGAACGAATGAATACAGAGCCCCAAGAGCAAGAGGAACGGGGAAACATGACCCGAGCCGTGGCAGTCGTCGTCGTGCTCGTGACCGTGTTCCGCACCCCGGGTCAGCAGCTCCAGCAACAGCTGCAGGACAAATCCCGCCAAGACGAACAGGCCGGCATACGGAAGCGATGTAGTGAAAATCTCGGGAACCAGATCCAGGAAACTGATCCCGATCAGGAAAGCTCCGCTGAATGCCAGCAGCAGCTTCAGCAGTAAGCGGCTGTCACGCGGTATCACGAACACCATCGACCCCGCCGCCACAGCGGTAACGATCAGCAAAAAATAAATCCAGTACATCGGTTATCGGTTATCTGTTGATCTATTTATCCCTGCATCCCTTTATCCCTTTATCCCTTTATCCCTGCATCACTCCACATCAATATACCGGTACCCCACCGGAAACGGGATCCCCTTGAACTGTTCAAGGAACGTTTCCGACACTGAAGCAAGGCATCCGGCAACGGGGGGCTGTCCCGAAGCGGCCAGGTTTTCCTTCACTTTCTCATAGAATTTTTCACTCAATACGATCCGGTTCTCGACCGTCAGCTGCATCAAACGGGCCGTCAGATCGATATCTTTTCCATAAAAATCGTTCATCCCGCGAAAAAAGGAAATATTGTAAGCATCCTGGCAATAGTGGATGGCCACCTTGCAGTTCAGGAACTGGTCCTCGACGGGGAAATGAATAATGTTGAACAGGGTCGCGTGGATCTCCTCCAGGAGCGCAAAATGACTGTTGTAAGCCGATTTCTGTTTCAACTCCTCATCGGGAATGTAAAGCATCAGCTCGTCCCCGATCCCCTTGACGATATTGTCGGGGAAATCGTTCAGAAAGGAAATGAATGAGAAGGTGTGATGGAACCGGGTGATCCATTCCTTCGCCGGGATCTTGTATTTGATGGCCGTGGAACGGTAGAGGTCAATAAAGAAGCAGGTGCCGGGAACGCTCTTCACATCGTTCAGCATTCCGGACACTTCCCCTGATCCGGGGCCTTTCAGTGGAATATACCTGACCATAACGAACTCAGAATGTGTTTAGGGCTTCCCCGGCATCCGGGAACACCTCGAAAATGGAAGAGAATCCAGAAATGTCAAAGATCTCCCGGATATTATCCCGCAGCGAGCAGATGACAAACCGGCCGCCCAGGACCTTCGCCCTCTTCATCCCGATCAACAGCACCCTCAGGCCGCTGCTGCTGATGTAGTCCATCCCGGCGCAATCGACCAGGAACCTGTTCTCGCCACGGTCATAAAACTCCTCCATCTTCTTCTCCAGGATCCCGTAAGTGGTGGTATCCAGCCGTCCCCGGATCCCCACAACCATGCAATTCTCTTTTTTATCTTCAATCAGTTCCATCCGATTAATTGTTGATCTGTTGACTTGTTGAATTGTTGACTAGTTGATCCGTTCATCCCTACATACTCTTCCTCATCACGACCTTGTTTTTCCCATCCTCCCGGCTGTACTCGATATTCTCCATCAGTTCCCTGACCAGGTGGATCCCTTCGCCCCCGATCTCCTTTTCCTCAAGCGTTGCGGCAAATCCTTTATAGGCCGATTCCAGGATGTTGAACGGCTTGCCGTCATCTTCAACCGACAAGTGTAATATGTCGTTCTCTTTCCGGAAACGGAACGTGATCAGGTGTTCACAGTCATCCCCGAAACCGTAAAACACGATGTTCGTGAAGAGTTCTTCCAGCACCAGGTTGAGTGTGCCCACCGTTGAAGTTGACATGTGCCAGTCGTCGCCCATGGCATCTAGCGCCTCTTTCAATACGTCAAGTTCACTGATCTTGTTCCTCAGGACCAATTCCCGGAAATTACCCCGCTCATTGCAGGTCAGTACCAGGAGGGTGATATCATCAGACTGTTCGGCTCCTTGCGCAAAGGTGCGGACCGAACCGAGAACTTTCCCGGAAATTTCTGATGAGGTGACCAATCCCGTAAAAGCCATCACTTTTTCCAGGCTGTCAGCTGTGAATAGTTCCTGGCGCGGATTCTCAGCTTCAGTAATGCCGTCGGTATAGAACAGCACCTGATCTCCCGGGTTCACCGTGAAAACGTCAGGTGCAAACCGATAGTCATCGCTGATGCCAAGCGGTATGTTGGTCCGGAGGTCAGGAGTTCTTACCTTGCCGGCCGCTGTGCGCAGGAGAGGTGGGTTGTGCCCTGCGTTGCACAGTTCGAGCTGACCGCTGCCGATATGGAAGATGCCGGTGATGAAGGTCACGAAGATCGCGTTGGGATTGTCCCTGCACAGTTCCCGGTTGACCTGCGCCATGGTTTCCGCGAGGGGCGTTCCCACCTCGGTCAGGCTGCGGAACAGGGTGCGCGTGATGGACATGAACAGGGACGCGGGAACCCCTTTACTCGAAACATCGCCGATGGCAAGAAAGAGCCGGTCATCATCCAGGAAAAAGAAATCGTACAGATCTCCGCCGATGGTCCGGGCCGGGATCAGCTCTGCATACAGGTCGATCTCCGGGCGGTTGGGGAATGCAGCGGGCAGCAGTCCCATCTGGATCGTACGGGCCACTTTCAGCTCGCCTTGCATCCGCTCCTGCGCGATCGTCGCCTCCTTCAGGTTTTGGATGTAATCCTTTAGCGCTTCCTGCATCCGGGAAAATGATCCGGCCAGTTCTCCGATCTCGGTGCGGGACCTGATCTCCGGCAGGGGAACATGAAAATCCCCCTCCCCGATCCGGCGTGTGGCGCCGGCCAGCCTTGACAGGGGCTTGGCCATGTTTCGGCTGATCACAATGATGGTGACCAGCAGGGCCAGGACGCTGGCGACAAAAATAGCCAGCAGCCGTTTGAAGAAATCATACATGTCGGAGAACAGCTCATTCTCCGGGTAGATCACAGCAAAGCGCCACCCCGTGGAGGGCATCGGCGCATAATAGATCCAGTTCGGCTCGTCGGTCATCAGCTGGTTCATCTTCATAAACCCGCTTTCTCCTTTCAGCATCCGGGTGACATTGACCAGCGCCTTGTTGTTTTTCAGACGGGGAAAGGTCTTGATCGAACGGTTTAGGACCGTGTCGACCGGGGCCGTGATGAACCGGCCGTCCTGCGACAGCAGGAACGCATAGCCAGCCTGGGGGACCCTGACTGACGATACGATATCTGACAGCGCAGCAAGTGATATATCCATCGTGAGGACCCCGGCGAAGACCCGTGCCCCGTTGATGTTCCTGAAGAAGGGGACGGAATAGGTGCACATCAGGGTATCCCCGCCACCCTCATCATAATAGGGACCGATCCACATGGGCATGCCTGTCTTCTTGGGCAACCGGTACCAGTCCTTGGAGAAGTAGTCATACGGTCCGCCAAGCAGTTTGGAGCCGATGCCCGTTTTGGTCTCATAGATGTAATGCGCATAGTAGGTGGCCTCCGGGTTGTAATAGCGCGGTTCGAAGGCGATGCAGGAGGCGAAAACCACCGGGTTTTCCAGGATCACGTTCTGGGTGATCAGCAGGATCTGGTACGGGTCGGGGGACTGCGCATCCAGCGCCGCAACCAGGCTGTTCGGCACCTGTTCCAGCGGCTTCAGGACATTCTCCAGCCTCGACATCGTGATGTCGGTCAGCATGGCGGCATTCCGCTCCGCCTCTTTCAGCAGGATCTTCCGCGTATAATTGAATGTATAGAAAAAGGCAACAGTGAAGATCACCAGGATCCCGGTCAGGAACAACACGCTTAACCTGAAGGCCAATCCCCTGAATTTCATACTGCTGCTTATGTTCCGGCGGTTTGAGAGGGCTAAAGGTAGTCATTTTATCCCGCCTTATAAAATTCAGTTAACTTTGTAGGCTAAATCAATTCAACATGGAACATCAAATTGCAACCCTGCATCCCCAGCGACTCTGGCACTATTTCCTTGAGATCTGCAAGATCCCGCACCCCTCCAAAAAAGAAGACCGGCTGGCGGCCTGGCTGCTCGGTTTTGCCCGCGATCACGGACTGGAAGGCCTCCGTGACGAGACCGGCAATGTGCTGATCCGGAAACCGGCCATGCCGGGCTATGAAGACCGAAAGACCGTGATCCTGCAATCTCATCTCGATATGGTATGCGAGAAGAATTCCGATACCCCCCACGACTTTGACAACGACCCGATCCAGCCCTGGATCGACGGCGACTGGATCAAGGCCAAAGGCACCACGCTCGGGGCCGACGACGGCATCGGCATTGCCGCCTCGCTGGCCATCCTGGAGGCAACTGATATTCCGCACGGACCGATCGAAGCCCTGTTCACGGTTGATGAAGAGACCGGTCTGACAGGCGCCTTCGGCCTGAAACCCGATCTGCTCAAAGGACGCATCCTGCTGAATCTCGATTCGGAGGACGAGGGCCAGATCTTCATCGGGTGTGCTGGCGGCAGGGACAGCGTGGGAATGATCCCGCTCGAGACGATTCCCGTTTCTCCGACTGCAGTCGCCTATAAAGTCGCTGTGACCGGGCTCAAAGGAGGCCATTCGGGCGATGACATCAATAAGGGGCTGGGCAACGCCGTGAAACTGCTGAACCGGTTCCTGTGGAATGCGACCAACGACCTGGGTGTCCGGATCGCCTCCATGGATGCCGGCAACCTGCGGAATGCGATCGCACGGGAAGGCTTCGCCGTGATCACCCTGGCAAAGGCCAAAGCCGTTAAACTCGAAAAAGCGGCCAAAAAGTACGAAGCCGCCATCCGCGAAGAGTATAAAGTCACCGAACCCGGCCTCAGGTTTGCCGTTGAATCCTGCGAACTGCCTTCATCCGTGATGAAGCCGGCCCTCCAGAAACGGCTTCTGAACGCCCTTTATGCCTGCCCCCACGGGGTGATCGCCATGTCGCAGGAGATCCCCAATTTCGTCGAGACCTCGACCAACCTGGCGTCGGTCAAGATGAAAGAGGGCCAGATCCTGGTCACCACCAGCCAGCGAAGCTCGGTGGAAAGCGCCAAGAAGGATGTTTCCGACATGGTGGCCAGCGTCCTGAAACTAGCCGGGGCCACCGTGGAGCAGTCGGCCGGATACCCCGGCTGGAAACCGGATCCCTCTTCAAAGATCCTCCAGGCCACCGTAGATTCATACCGTCGTCTCTTCAACCAGGAACCGCAGGTACTGGCCATCCACGCCGGACTCGAATGCGGGCTGGTCGGGGCGATCTACCCGGGCATGGACATGGTCTCCTTCGGCCCTACCATCAAGGGCGCACATTCCCCAGACGAGCGGCCGGATATCCCGTCGACGGTGAAGTTTTGGGAACTGACGCTGGATGTACTGAGGAATGTCTAACTGAGATGCTGGATGCTGGATGCCAGATGCCGGATGTTCGTTGTTCGTTGTTCGTTGTTAGATGTTCGATGCCAAACTCCGTGAACCTCTTCTTCACTCTGTGCAACTCAGTGATTTCTCTTTGCGTCACTTTGCGTGATCTTTGCGTTTCTTTGCTTGACAAATTTGTCTCGCAAAGTTTCGCCAGGCTTTCGCTAAGAACCGCAGAGTTGGTATTATTCCTTTTATTCGGACATGGGGTTAATTCCCAGACCACCTTTACTTTTTCCGATAGCGCCGTCCTGTCACGCTTCAAGACGGACATCTGTACCCTCGCCTCGGATTCGTTCCAGGGCAGGAATTCCGGCACCGAAGGCGAGCGGATGGCATACGAATATTTAATCCGGCAGTTTGAAACCGCAGGCCTGGAGCCAAAGGGAACGGATGGCTCTTACCTCCAGCCCTTCCCCGAGATCTCACGTACCATGGGAGCAAATACGCTCTCTGTTTCGGGCAAAGAATTAAGGAGTTATTGGGATTTCGGGGTGATGGACTTTTCGGGATCCGGGAGTGCAAGCGGGGTGATCGTTGACGCAGGATCAGGGATACGGCTTCCCGATAAAGATATTGACGATTACAACGGCATCGATGTTACAGGGAAGATCGTTTTACTGGATCTCGATGTACCGCGCGAACTGACCAGGGACTCAACTACATTATCGGCGCTCAGCCCCAGGAAGCGGTGCATGCTGGCCTTCGACCTGGGCGCAGCGGCGGTGATCTGTCATGATCCTTATTCCTACTGGGGCCTTGGTTACGATGCCTACAAACGGACCGATACGCTGACAAAGCCAGTCATCTATGTCACCCGGGAGATTGTGGATAGGATCAGGAAGGAAGGATCCAAGGAAGTGCGGCTTGAAACAAGATTCAGTTTCAAAACTGAGACCTTCCACAACGTGATCGGGTATATCGATAATCACGCACCATATACGGTTATCCTGGGAGCGCATTACGACCATGTCGGCATCGGAACAAAGACCGGCCTTGTACGAAACGGCTCTGACGACAATGCGTCAGGCACAGCCATGATCACAGAACTGGCCAGGTATTACAAAGCGCATCCTTCTAAGGAGTACAACTTCCTGATCCTTGCCTTTTCGGGAGAAGAAGAGGGACTGAAAGGGTCCTACTGGTTCGCATCGCATCCGACCATCTCCCTGGACAGCGTCAGCTTCATGTTCAATTTCGATATGGTCGGGCGTCTCGGCTGCCGTGAGAACCGTGTCGATGCGGTGTGCACGGCCACATCGCCTGTCTGGAAACAAACCCTGCGCCATGCTCCCGGCAAACCCTTCAGGGTTCGTATGATCCCGGGCGCCGCAGAATTTTCAGACCACTACCCGTTCTATAAAGAAAACATCCCGATCGCCTATCTCACCACCGGGATGCATTACGATTACCACTCTTCGCGGGATGACGCGGAAAAGATCAACTACACCGGCATGGTGAGCATCTGCGACTATGCCAGGGGCATCATTTCAGAATGTGAACAGATCGGCAAAGTTCCCTTTCGCAAAGCCTCCGGCTGGAATAACTTCAGATCGATGCTGTACTATATCGGGGAGGAGCTGGACTACGTGATGATGGTGGGGATGCCGGAGTAATGCTGGATGTTCGTTGTTCGCTGCTCGATGTTCGGCGTTCGGTGTTCGGTGTTATTTTTAGTTTTTAGACTTTAGATTTTCACTTTCAATTTTTATCTTTTCTCTTAACGTTTTTCTACCGCAGAGGCGCAAGAGGAATGCGCAGAGGTACGCAGAAAATCTCTGCATGAAACCATCTGTGTCCTTTGTGTCCTCTGTGGTTATTGGAACTCAAAGTGAAAAACTAATAATCTTAAGTGAACATGTAAGAGCTAAAAGCTAAAAATTGACTTCCTGACTCCTGACTTCCTGACCTCCTGACTATTTGCTAAGGATTTCAGGCTCCTTCAGCCAGAACGAAGCAGCAACGCAAACTATCATCAACCCGATCAACCCCGCTAGAGGCATGGTCATGGACCCTGTTGCCGGCGACTTCATCACATCCATCAACACGATGAAGGCGATGCCCGATATCTGTCCCATCAGCAGGAGCAACCCGTTCGAAGTCCCTTCCAGCGTAGGGAATGTGATCTCGGCACCGTACTGGAACCCGATCGGACCGGCGCTCAGCAGGAAGAAGCCCATGGCAAAGGCGGCTGCAAGGACCAATCCATAGCCCGTTGCAAACGTGACCCCGGCAAGACCAATTACTGTGCCTGCAAGTGCTGCGATGATGAACGGCACACGCCTGCGAAAACGGTCGGACAGGATCGGCATGACTAACGCACCGATAATGCCCCCCAGGATCATGGCACCGCCTGTCATCCCCGCCTGGGTCACCGAGAACCCCCGGGGTCTTAAAATATCTTCGATCCAGGTCGTGACGCTGTTGAATATGCCCAGACCGATGAAAAAGATCGCCATCAGCAGGAGAAATCCCGGCTTCCGGAAGATTTGCCGGAACCCGTCCCACACCAGGGACCGTTCCTCCTGGTCGGGCCGGCAGGGCGCCGTGGGCGGCCGCTCCCTCATCAGGACAAAGAACAGCAGGAGTGCCACAAGTGAAAACACACCGTAGATCACCAGCATGCGTTGGATCCCTGAATGCTCCGTTAGCAAAGGGGTGACCGTCATTCCTGCCGCAATGCCAACATACATCGCCAATGTTCCGAGCCCCGATGCGGTTGCCCGTTCGCGGATCGGGAACCATCGGGCCGATAGCGAGGTGATGGCATTGAGGAGGAAGGGTTGCGCTACCGCAAGCCCGACCTGGGCGACAAGCACCATATTGTAGTCCGAGGCGAAGATCCCACGAAAGATCCCGAAAATGCCCGTCAGCACTACCCCGATGCCAACGCCTGTTCGGATCCCGTAAGTGTCGATGATCCTGGAAGCAGGTATGGAAACGACGATATACACGATCATGAAGATCATGGAAAGCAACCCGATCATGAGGTCGGAAACCTGGTAGAAGTCTGCAGCGACAATCGTAATTGGTGCAAAGGTGATCCACATCACCTGGTTGGCGGCCACAACGATCATGAATACCGACAGGATGATCCAGCGGTAGGGATAGACTTTGAACTCTTCCATAAACAAAGGGATCTGGTGTTCCTATTTCTTCACAGGTTCCTCAACAGTCTCACTGGCAGGCTGCTGGTTCTTTTTATCAGGGGCTTTGCTGGTGGACGGGGTTTCCTTTGGTTTGTCCTTGCTTACCGGCTGCGGATTCTCAGAAGGAGTTTTCCGGACCTCCGGACTCCCCTGTTTCTTCTGGCTCGCCTGTGAAGCATATGACCTTCTGCTCAGGTAATTTCCTTTCCCGTTGAATGTGAGTATGTGCTCCTTTGCTCCATCATCCACCTTGACCTGGTAGATGGGGACAGAACCGATCTTCAGCTGCTTCGCAAGCAGGATTTTCCCATTCGGGAATGTGGTGTTGATGTATTTGGTGATGTTTGAAGGCAATTGCTCGGCCGGAATGTCCTTGGATTGGGTTCCTGAAGACGGGTACTTGCTCGGTGGGGAAGGGTTTTTCGATGGGGTCGTACTTGTTGTCCCTGGGGTGCCGGTCGTCCCTGTTGTCCCTGTCCCCTGTGGATTTGCCTGTTGAACCGGGCCGATTGCCTGTTCCAGTTTCTCTGCCTTGGTCAGGAATTTGCCATCCTGGTCGAAAATCAGTGCACGCTTTCTTCCATTGGACTCGAATGCCACGCCGTATTTTGTAATCCCGTTGTCATCGATCTTCACCGTCCGGGTGATATTCATATTGGGAAGGTTCGTTGTAATATAATCGCGTGTTGCCTTGGGAAGCCGGGACATGCTGATGTCCGTAAGGGTTTGTGCCCCGGTGATGGCGACGATCAACAAGCACAAAACAGAAATGATCACTCTTTTCATGGCTATTTTTTAAGCTTTTTTTAATCCGAATCGGATCTGAAAGGTACAATGAATTCTTCTGATCTGAAAAATATTTGTTTACTTTGCGGCCTTGAAAAAATGTATCCCACTGCTGCTCATGATCTTCCTGACCGGAACCCTGCTTCACGGCCAGGTGGTCATTAACGAAGGCAGCAACCGCAATTACAATGCCATTGCCGACGAGGACGGCGATCATCCCGACTGGATCGAGATCTATAATCCCGGCAGCAATCCGGTGAACCTTCTGGACTACTCCCTGACCGATGACCCGGGTGACCCCGGCAAATGGACATTCCCTGCAGTCAGCCTGCTCCCGGGACACTTCCGGACGATCTTCTGCAGCGGGAAGGACCGGAAACCCACGGCAGGCTTTGTGATTGTAAAAAACACCGGACCGTTCACACCGGCGACCGGCTGGAACACGCATACGTTCACCACCCCGTTTTACTGGGACGGGACCTCCAATCTCCTGATCAACGTCTGCTCGTACAGTTCAACAGGCTATACCTCGAATTCCGTATTCAAGCAAACGGAAACTTCGTTCTGGTCGACTTCATACACGTTTATGGACGGCTCCACCGCAGCCTGTTCCTGGACCTATGGTTACCGCGCAAAACTGCGCCCCGACCTGAAGATCAACGGCCATATCGTGGGGACGGGCCAGATCCAGAATTCGCCGACCGATTACCCGGCGCCATACGGGAACTGGTACTGGGGAGCCCGGCACCAGATGCTGGTGCTGGCCTCGGAGATGACGGAGGCAGGCCTGACCCCCGGGAACATCACCAGCCTGGCATTTGTAGTGGTTTCAACCGATCCGAATACGGTGTATGACTATATTGAGATCTCGGTTAAAGCGGTGACCTGTTCCGAAGTCTCAGGGGAATTCGAACCGGTGGATCCAACTAATTCCCTCCATACCAACTTCAAGATCACCAGCGAGGGGGAGTCCGTCTATCTTTATTCCCCCACACAGTCGCTCGTGAGCCAGCTGTTCGTTAACTGCGACGGGCTGGACAACAGCCAGGGTTCGAAGCCCGATGGTTCCGCGTCGGCATTCCTGTTCGAAACCGCAACCCCATCGGCCTCCAACAACGGTTCCGACACCTATACGGGCTATTGCCTTCCACCGGTCTTCTCGATCCCTTCAGGGTTTTACAGCAGCCCGCAACTGATCAGCATAACCAATCCGAATCCGTCACCCTCGATAGTCCGCTATACCCTCGACGGCAGTGAACCGACCAACTTCTCTCCTGCCTATACCGGTGAACCGATCCCGATCCATGTGTCAGCCGTACTGAAGGCAAAGGCCTATTCGCCGGGGATTCTGCCCAGCCAGGATGTGGTTGCCACTTACTTGCTCAATGTAAGCCACCTGACGCCGGTTATCTCGATCGCCACCGACAACAGCAACCTGTACGGACCGGCCGGGATCTTCGACAACTGGTGGTATGACTGGCGGAAATCGGCCTACATCGAATACTTTGATTCCACGAAGAACCTCATCTTCTCGCAGCGCGCCGGGATTCAGATCGACGGCGGCTGGGGCGGAGCCAGGGCCAACGCGCAGCACTCGATGCGTGTCCGGTTGGCCGACGGGGTGCTGGGCGACGGGCCGGTAGACTATCCGATCATTCCCGACCGCCCCAACCGAACGACATACAGCCAGTTCTTCCTGCGGAACGGGAGCAACCAATTCCTTGTATTTCCATACAAGGATGCCTGCCAGGCGAAGATGATGAGCGCCGGCACCAACAATCATTACTCCTCCTGGCGACCGGTATCGGTCTATCTTAACGGGGAATACTTCGGGCTGTATGAACTGCGCGAGAAGATCGATGCGGAGTATTTCGAGACGCTCGAAGGATCGGATCCGGGCGAGACGGACATCCTGTCCATGACCGCGTGGAACAATTTCGTTCTTCATGCGGTGGAGGGGTCGGTGGAACCCTTCCTGGCCGCCGATTCGGCCTTCAGCCTGCTGGATCC
>DAIRDK010000075.1:0-11413 GCA_036796175.1 Bacteroidales bacterium
GGCCATCGAATGGACCCGGGAGAATATGGAGCTGAACGGCATCCCCGCGGAGAACCATCGCGAATTCACCGCCGATGTCAAGCGGTTTCTTCCCGCATCCAAAGAACAATACGACCTCATCATCCTCGATCCTCCGGCTTTTGCCAAGAGGCATGATGTCACCCACAACGCGCTCCAGGCGTATATTCATATCAATGCCGAAGCACTGAAACATCTGAATCCCGGCGGAATCCTAATGACGTTCTCCTGTTCGCAGGCCATAACGCGGGAGATGTTCCGGTCGGCCGTGCAGGCAGCTGCGATTGAAACCGGTATCCAGACCCGCATCCTGCACCAGCTTTCGCAGGGGCCGGATCACCCGATC
Source organism: Bacteroidales bacterium (assembly GCA_036796175.1). Classification (GTDB taxonomy): domain Bacteria; phylum Bacteroidota; class Bacteroidia; order Bacteroidales; family FEN-979; genus DAIRDK01. The sequence goes on from DAIRDK010000075.1 coordinate 365, forward strand.
AGCATTTTCCATCCGGAAGGGGAATACCTGAAAGGGTTGATATTACTAGTTACTTAGTTACCGAGTTACCAAGTTACTGAGTTAACGAGTAACCAGGTCACTCGGTAACTGAGAAGATCTCGATCGTGCCGCGGCTTAGACGGAATCCCTTGTGCTTCATGTTCCACAAGTAAACCTGCAGCCTCTTCACATTGGCCGGCAGATCGGCTATGAGAACACCGTTTTTCAGGTATGCTGATTTCCCCTTCCATTCTGGACGGAGCCAGTTCAGGGCCAGTTTTTCATAGCATAAGGCCTTCCCTGTTGAATCCCTTGCTTCGGCCACGATCCAGGCCTCAAAAGGAACCGAAGGGCTTTCGATATTCCCGGTAAACCCGATGTAGATGTTTTTCCCAACCAGCGTGTCGAGCGAACCCGAGAACAGGGTGTAGAATTCGTCCGTGACCTCCTCCCGGGTGTCATTTATATGTTCAGATGCAATCAGTGTTCTGTTTACATTTGTTTTTCTTTTCAGAAGCAACCGGTCATTGGGTTCGTATTTCAACAAGACCGTATAGTCTTGTTCAAATTTCTTCAGATCCGCTTCGTCAACCAACTGGAATTCTTCGATGTGCCCCGGATAATCGTCAAAATAAACCTGGCTTTCCGTGCCGCCGTTCCGGAAATCGTTGAAGGACCAGCAGAAATGCCGCAGCCGGTGCCCGCCGACGGTTGGCGGGTAATCGCCCGGGGTATGGTCGGCTTTAACGGCTTTGTAGAACGACAGAGGGATGGGGTCTTCGATGTAGAATTCAGAATGCGTAAGGTTTATTGCAGAAACGAAATGTGCCGGGAAAAATACCAATGGTAGCAAAACAAGCAGGACCGGCTTGAATCTGATCCGGTCGGCAAGATCGCCTGCCGCATAACAGAGAGACGCGGTGAAGAGAGGGAACAGATAGACGGCGACCCGGTTTTCCGGGTAGTTCACCTGCAGGAACCGGTTCAGGATCCAATAGGAGAGGATGTTCATGATGAGCAGGAACGGCATGGCCAGCCCGGGCCTGAAGAGGGACTGGTCTTTATAAAGATTGAATACGATATAGTTGAGGATAAACAAACAGAGGATAAACAGGATCACGTACTGAAGGATGTTGTCAAATCCCGTGAGCTTAGGGATCAACGTCCTGACGGTATCGGTAAAAAAGCCTTTTGATCCGCCCGTGTACAGCAATCCCAGCGACCGTGCCTTGAAGGAGATCAGCGCGAAGAATATCGCCGGGGTAAGCCCGGTAAGCATCAGCCACAAGGTGTTCAGCAATTTCCGGAGAATGCCCTCGCCTTTGCCCGTGAACCAGATTTGCAGGAAGAACCAGCCGGCCAGGATCAGGAATGTATTCAGCAGGGTGAGATTGGCCAGTGTCGCCACGATCGCCCACAACATGGCTGCCAGCATACGCCGTGTCGAGAACTGTTCTGCTGCAAGCAGAACGTAATAAAGCACCGGCATCAGGAACGCCATCGACATGCCGTAACCGCGGGAAAGGCTGAAGAACTCCATGAAGCCGTGCGAAAGCAGCAACGAAATCCAGAAAGCCCATCGGGCCATGCGGTTTGGGAACAGATTTCCCGTCTTCCACAGGAAGAAGCAGAACAGCGGGAACATGATCAGGTTCGCCAGCCGAAGACTGAACGCCGAAACACCGAACACCGAATAGAACAACGAGGTCAGCGCCGAATTGATCAGGTGGTTGTTCATGTCCCAGTGGGAGAGGAACGGGAGGAACTCGCCCGTCTGCACGTAGTAGTGGAACGTGGCGATCTCGTCGTGGGACAGGGGGACGAAGGCTGCGCGGAGACCGAGGTAGATCCACAGAACGGAGGATAGGGATAAATAGAAGAAGGGATCAGAGCGATGGGTTCTCATAGGGCAGGTAAAGATGAGAAATTTTTTTGTTCGCTCATTCTCCGAACCGGTATCCGATCCCTGATTCAGTCAGCAGCAGTTTTGGCTTTAACGGGTTATCCTCGATCTTTTTGCGGAGTTGTGCCACGAACACCCTGAGGTATTGGGTCTGCTCGACGTATCCCGGCCCCCAGATCTGGCCAAGGATGTACTGATGCGTCAGCACCCGGCCCTGGTACCTGGCCAGCAGGGAAAGCAGGGAGAACTCCGTGGGCGTAAGCTTGATGATCGCATTCCCGAGGCGAACGATGTGGTTCTCGATATTTATGGTCAGAGAGCCGACCGTGATGATTGGTGTTGACGCCATGCCCTGGCCCTGCCTGATCGCCATCCGGATCCTGGCCAGCAACTCGCCGGTGCGGAAAGGCTTGGTGAGATAATCATTCGCTCCGCTGTCCAGCGCTCTGACGATCTCATCTTCCGTATTTCTGACGGAAAGGATGATCACCGGTTTGAAATACCACTCCCTGAGCTTTTTTAACACCTCGTGACCGGACATATCCGGGAGCCCAAGGTCCAGAATGATGCAGGCCGGGAACACGGAGGCTGCGACGGAAAGCCCTTCCCTGCCGGTGGAGGCCTCCACGATCTGATAGTGTTTTGCAGAAAGGGTGATGTTGAGGAGCATCCTGATCTGCGCCTCGTCATCAATCACCAGGATCGTATCTTCAGCCATGAGTCATTCTTTTTGTTCAGGCAACCATTCCGATGTCTCAGCGGGTATCCGGATCGTGAATTTGGCTCCGCCGTTTTCCCGGTTTTCAGCCATGACAGTGCCTTTCTGGGCTTCGACAAATCCTTTCACGATCGAAAGGCCAAGCCCCGTTCCGCCGGCCAGTGCATCTTTTCCCCTGTAAAACTTGTTAAACAGGGATGGCAGATCGGAATCCGGAAACCCTCTTCCCCTGTCCATTACCTGGATCACCAGGTGACCGTTATCATAAAACAGCTTTACCCGGATCCGGCTTCCTTCCGGTGCATATTGCGTCGCATTCAGCACCAGGTTGTATAAGGCCTGCTCGGTAAGCCCGTAATCGAACTTCACCAGGGGCATATCCGGCGGGATGATCACGGCCAGCTTAAACGGATTCAGCTCCTGCTGCAGGGTCCCCGCCACTTTGTTGGCCAGGTCATGAACATCGCACCAGTCGGGATGGGGAGAGATCATCCCTGATTCCAGTCGCGACATACTGAGCAGGTTCTCGATCAGCCGGTTGAGACGAACGGAAGCTAAATTGATCTGATTGTAGAGTTGTTGCCGGATATCTTCAGGGTACTCCTGCGACAGCAGCGTATCCGTGGCTCCCATGATGGTCGTGACCGGGATCCTTAGTTCATGGGAGATCGAACTGAAGAGGGTTTTATAGAGTTTGTCCGATTCGGTCAGGATATATGCTTGCCTGGCGGCTTCCCTCAGCAATTCACGTTCGTATTTTCCCGATATCTGCGAAAGACAGGCTTCCCAGAACTGCTCTTCCCCCTGGGTGAACCGTGCGGTATGTTCCACGGCGATCACGCCCAGGGTGCCGCTGTTACCGACCATGGGATAAAAGGTCTGCGTCCCTGACGGAAGGGTCTCTGTATATTTCCCGGCCCTGGATGAATGTTTGTAAACCCAGGCGGCAATGCTGAGCTCATTCTCGGTGAGCTGTGGCTGGTGTTCCCCGGCATAGGGATTCTCGAGTTGCCCCCATTCGTTCTTCAGCAGGATCCGGCATGGAATTCGAAAATATTTACTTATGTACATGACAGCAATCCGTGTCACTTCTTCCACACCGGAGGCTGCCGTAAGATCCCTCGTCAGCCGGTACAGGGCGTGGGTTCTTTCTTCCCGGGTCCGGATCTTTTTCTCCTGCCGCCTGACCCGGGATGTAAGAATTCCGTTCAGGAGCGCAATGATGAAAAACATTAACAGCATCATCACATCCACCGGTTGTTCAATGTGGAGTGTGAATTGCGGCGGAATGAAAAAGTAATCCCAGATCAGGGAGCTCTCGATCGCTGCAAGAAGGATGGGCCCTGTTCCGTAGAACAGGGCAAGAATGGAGACCAGGAACAACAATCCGAACGAGACGACCTGGTATCCCAGGTAATCGTTCAGGAGGTAAAAGATGAGGGAGGTCAGGACGACGAATAAGGAACTGATCAGGTACTGGGCTATGTTGGAAGTGAACGGAGGGAGGGAGACTTTCTTCTTGTAATAGTCCCTGGCCTGTTTGTCTGCACCCAGGATATAGACATCGATATCGCCGCTGAAACGGATCAGCCGGTTGACGAAATTGCCCAGCTGGAACATCGACCGGATATTGCGGATCCTGGGTTTTCCGACGATAATATGCGTAATATTCTCCTTCTGGGCGAAGTCAACGATCGCCCTGACCCGGTCGTGGCTGGTGACGATCCTGGATTGGATGCCCAGTTGCTTGGCGAGGTTGAAATTCTTATCCAGCTGCTCCCGTTCTTTTGACGCGAGCTTGTGCAGGGTTTCCACATAAAGTGCCTGTAATGAGGCGCCCATGGAATTAGACAGGTTCTTGGCCCACCTGAGCAGGCGCATGGACTGCTGGTGGTAGTCGATGGCTACCAACAGCGAAAGGCCGGATTTCCACGGGCCTTTGATCCGGTTTTGTTGCATGTAGTCATGCACCTGCTTATCGACCCGTTCGGCCACGATCCTCAGCGCCATTTCGCGTAATGCCGTGAGGTTCCCTTTGCGGAAAAAGTTCTCGATGGCTTCCCTGGAACGTTCATGAGTATATACTTTACCCTCATTCAGCCTTTCCAGGAGCTCATCGGGAGGAAGATCGACCAGCTCGACTTCATCGGCATTCTCAAATACGTCATCGGGCAGGGTTTCCCTCACGATCACACCCGTGATCTGGGCCACGATCTCCGAGCGGCTTTCCAGGTGCTGGACATTTAACGTGGAATATACATGGATCCCGTTGTCCAGCAGTTCCAGGACGTCCTGGTACCGTTTGGCATGGCGGGAACCCGGGGCGTTGGTATGAGCCAGTTCGTCCACCAGGACAGTCTCAGGGTTTCGGTTAAGGATCGCATCGAGATCCATCTCCTGCAACTCGGCTGAACGATACGTGATGGTCTTTCTTGGGATGAGTTCCAATCCTTCGGCCAATCGCGCTGTTTCCTGCCGGTTGTGGGTTTCGACGTACCCGATGACGATATCCGTTCCCTTTGCCTGTTCTTCCAGGGCTACATTGAGCATGTTGTATGTTTTCCCCACACCGGCGCACATGCCGAAAAAAATGTGCAGTTTGCCGCGTTTGCTCTTGTCCTCCTCCCGGATCAGGGAGGCAAGAAGCTGATCGGGATCAGGCCTGTTGTTAACCGGATCGGTCATCTGATTTTATCTGTCTCTAAATTTAGCAATAATACATTGATCCGTTCCTGTCCCAGGAACAGAAACTGGGGCGGTTTGGTGAGCCGGTAGACCAGATCCTGTAACTGAGCTTTCTGTGCCTCCGGGAATTTCCTGGCCCGGCTGACACGGTCAACCTGGAGCAGCGCGGCTTCCGGGGAAATATGCGGATCCAGCCCGCTGGCCGATGCGAACAGCATTTCGGAAGGGACCTCTGTAATCCGGTCTTGCAGATTGTATTCCCTGAACTGCTGCTGGCGCTGAACGAACTGTTCCCTGAGGCGCCTGTTCGTCAAACTGTAGTTTGATCCTCCGGATGGAAGGGGATTGTATGATCCGGCAGAGGGTCTTGGCCCGAAATAGATGCCGGATGAATCGGCCGGCTGGCCGATCAGCAGGCTCCCGACCGGTTTCCCTTGACGGATGAGGATGCTGCCGTTCGACTGGAACGGAAAGAGGAGCCGGGCAATCCCGGTGACCAGCAACGGGTACGTAATGCCGGTCAGCAAGGTGAGGAACAGCAGCATTCTGAATGCATTACCGATGGATCTCATCATGATTTCAACAGGTTGATCATCAGGTCAATGATCTTGATTCCGATAAATGGAGCAATAATGCCGCCGAGACCATAAATGAACAGGTTTCGCGTAAGTGCGGCGGTGGCTGACACCGGCCTGTAGGTGACACCCCGCAGGGCCAGCGGGATCAGCAGGACGATGATGACTGCGTTGAAGATGACCGCGCTCAGGATGGCGCTCTGTGGGGAACCCAGGTGCATGATGTTGAGAACGGACAATGGACCGGCTGCATGTCCGCCCGAATAGAGGGCAATAGCGATCGCCGGAATGATGGCAAAATACTTGGCTACATCATTGGCAATGCTGAATGTCGTTAATGCACCCCGGGTCATCAGGAGTTGCTTCCCGACCTCCACCACCTCGATCAGTTTCGTCGGGTTGCTGTCCAGGTCGACCATATTCCCGGCCTCTCGTGCTGCCTGTGTCCCTGAATTCATGGCGATGCCCACATCGGCCTGGGCAAGTGCCGGCGCATCATTGGTGCCGTCGCCGATCATGCCGACCAGGTGACCCTTCGCCTGTTCTTCACGGATCCTTCTCAGTTTGTCTTCCGGTCTCGCTTCGGCCATGAAATCATCCACGCCGGCCTCCGCTGCGATAGATGCGGCAGTGAGCGGATTATCCCCGGTCATCATGACGGTTTTAATGCCCATTTTCCGCAACTCGCTGAACCGCTGCCTGATCCCTCCCTTGACGATATCTTTCAGGAAGATCGCTCCCAGTACTTTGTTATCCGCAGCGACCACAAGCGGAGTCCCGCCCTGCCTGGCTATGTCCATAACGGTATCCTGGATCTTTTGCGGAAAGAACCCGTTATGGTGCTGGATGAACGTGCGGATCGCATCGGATGCTCCTTTCCGGATACACTTCACGCCATTTTGTTCATCGAGCAGATCGACACCACTCATCCGGGTCTGGGCTGAAAAGGGAATGAATGTCGCATTCAGCTGGTGCACTTCTCTTCCTCTCAGGTGATACCGCTCTTTGGCGAGCACAACGATCGACCTTCCTTCGGGCGTTTCGTCCGATAAGGAGGCAAGCTGGGCCGCATCAGCCAGTTCTTCGGCATGGATCCCTTCAGCCGGAATAAACTCCGTCGCCATCCGGTTCCCCAGGGTGATCGTCCCCGTCTTGTCAAGGAGCAATACGTCCACGTCACCGGCGGCTTCAATCGCCTTTCCGCTCGTTGCAATCACGTTTCGCTGAAGGAGGCGGTCCATCCCGCTGATGCCGATCGCGCTAAGCAGTCCCCCGATCGTAGTCGGGATCAGGCAGACCAGAAGCGCAATGAGAACGGGGAGGGACAGGTTATTGGACAGAGGCTGTCCGGAGGCTTTCAGACTATACGCGAAGAATGCAGGCAGCGTCGCCACGGCCAGCAGGAATATGATGGACAACCCGATGAGCAGGATGGAAAGGGCGATCTCATTCGGTGTTTTCTGACGTGTTGCGCTTTCGACGAGGGCGATCATCCGGTCGAGGAAGGTATCCCCCGGCTCGGTTGTGATGCGGACCAGGATGTGGTCGCTGATCACTTTCGTGCCCCCGGTCACGGCAGACCGGTCGCCCCCGCTTTCACGGATGACGGGTGCCGATTCCCCCGTGATAGCGGATTCATCCACGCTGGCGATCCCCTCGATCACTTCCCCGTCGGACGGGATGATATCACCGGCAGAACAAAAGACGACATCCCCCTTGCGAAGTTCGGTGGCATGAACAAGGACCTCTTTGCTGCCGACCCGTTTCCTGGCCTGAGTCTGGGAGCGGTTTTTCCTCAGACTGTCGGCCTGGGCCTTTCCGCGGCCTTCGGCAACGGCTTCGGAGAAATTGGCGAACAATACCGTAAACCAGAGCCAAAGAGCGATCTGGAGGTTGAACGAGGAATATCCGCCCGTTAACAGGTCATAGATCACGATCAGGGTGGTCACCACGGCTCCGGCAGCGACGATCAGGATGACCGGGTTGCTGCCCAGCCGGACAGGATTCAGCTTGAGGAAACTGTTCTGTAGCGCCTTCCGGATGATTTCCCGGTTATACAGGCTGATATCTTGCTTGGCACTCATTTCATCAGGATTAAAAGGTGATGCCCTTCATCAGCAGGATCTGTTCAACCACCGGGCTCAGGGAGAGGGCAGGAAAGAAGGTCAGGCCGCCAATGATCAGGATGATCCCTGTGAGGAACGTAATGAACAGCCAGTTGTCGGTCCGGAATGTACCTGATGAAACCGGCGTGATCTTTTTCCTGGCCAGGCTGCCGGCAATGGCCAGCACCGGTACGATAACCGCGAACCTGCCCACGAGCATGGCTGCGGCGAGCGTAAGGTTGTAAAATACGGTGTTGGCCCCCAGACCGGCAAAGGCACTTCCGTTATTGCCGGCGGCCGAACTGTATGCATAAAGGATCTCGGAGAGACCATGGGGACCGCCGTTATTCAGTCCGGCTTGCCCGGGCTTATACAGGCATGCCCAGGCTGAGAAGACGAGTATCATAATGCTTGGGGAGAGGACGGCCACCAGGGTCATCCTGACTTCAAAGGCTTCGATCTTCTTGCCGAGGTATTCCGGGGTTCGGCCAACCATCAGCCCTGCGATGAAAACAGTCAGGATGACGAACATGACCATTCCGTAAAGTCCGGCGCCGACACCGCCGAACACGACCTCCCCCAGCATGATGTTCAGCATCGCGACCATCCCCGAGAGCGGGGATAAACTGTCGTGCATGGCATTCACCGATCCGTTGGAAGCGGCTGTTGTGCAAACAGACCAGAGAACGCTGTTGGTGACGCCGAACCGGGTCTCTTTCCCTTCCATCGGGAGATGATTCCCCCATTGAGCACCGGCATGGTATTCGGCGAACATCGAAACCGCCAGCCCTCCCAGTAACAGAAGCAGCATAGTAGTATAAAGGGTCCAGCCGTGTTTTTGCGACCCGGTCATTTTACCGTACGTGTACGTCAACCCTGCCGGGATGAGCAGAATGGCCAGCATCTCCAGGAAATTGCTGAATGGCGTCGGATTCTCGAACGGGTGAGCGCTGTTCGCATTGAAAAAACCACCGCCGTTGGTGCCGAGTTGCTTGATGGCGACCTGCGAAGCAGCCGGCCCCATCGGGATCACCTGGGGCGTACCGGCCAGCGTCTGCACAGTTAATGGACCATGAAGATTCTGGATCACCCCCTGGCTGACCAGGATGATCGCCAGCAGAAAGGAAAGCGGGATCAGAATATAGATGGTCGAACGGGTCAGGTCGATCCAGAAATTTCCGAGGTGCTCCGTGGTCTTGCGCGACAATCCCCTGGTCAGCGCAAGTAATGCCGCAATGCCGGTGGCCGCACTGAGGAAATTCTGAACGGTCAGACCCATCATTTGCACCAGGTAGCTCATGGTGGTCTCCCCGGCATATCCCTGCCAGTTGGTATTGGTCACGAAACTCACTGCGGTATTCATGGCCAAATGCCATGAAACATCCGGAAGACGGGCGGGATTCAGTGGGAGACCGGATTGAATGACCTGGATCATGAACAGAACGACCAGGCCTGCCAGGTTGAACAGAAGAAGGTGGAAGGTGTATGTTTTCCAGTTGTCTTCCCGGTCCGGGTCAATCCCGCCTGCTTTGTAGGTCCAGCGTTCCAGCCATCCCAGGGCCGGCAGTAAAATATGTCTTCTGCCCGAAAACACCTTGTACATGAAATTTCCAAGGACAGGGGTCGATGCGGTCAGCAGTGCAAAAAACAGGATAACCTGGATCAATTCGGTGGCCGTCATGGCATGTTTGTCTTACATACAGGTTCAGCCAGCAAAATTGCATCCGCAGGTATAAGTGTTTTATATCGATTGATAATGAAGAAATAAAGATTTTATAAAGAAAGACCTGATCAGGGTTTTGGCTCGGCGCCGATCAGCTTAAAGAAGTTTTCCACGGCCGGCAGGTTCTCCGCCATCACGATCAGCTGGTCGCCTTGTTTGAGCTGCGTGGTCCCTTCCGGAGCAATGAACTTATTTCCCCTTTCGATGGATGCGATGGTGATGCTTGGTCCCAGGCCCAGCTCCACCAGCGGTTTTTCAAGGCAGGGACAGCCCTTGCCCACGGTGGCTTTCACCATGATCGAATTCAGCTTGCTGGTAAATTCGCCATCCAGGGTGGTCTGCCTCTTGATCGCAGCCGGAAGAGTCAGCCTCAGCCATTTTGCAATGAGGGGGATGCTGGTCCCCTGTAATAGGATCGATGTAATGGAGATGAAGAACACGAGATTGAAAATGATGTTCGCTTTCTCCACTCCGGCGGTCAGCGGGAAGGTAGCAAGCACGACGGGCACAGCCCCGCGAAGCCCGACCCATGAGATGAGCAGTTTCTTACGGAGGCTGACCTTGAAGAACATCAGCGACAGGAACACGCTGACCGGTCGGGCCACCAGCATCAGGACCACGGAGATCAGCAGGCCGATACCGATGTACGGGACCAGCTGGCTGGGAAAGACCAGGAGCCCGAGGGTGATGAACATGATCCCCTGCATCAGCCAGGCCTGTCCGTCGAAATGCTTGATGAGACTTTTTTTGTGGAGAAAATCGTGGTTCCCCAGGTAGCAGCCTGCGATATACACGGCCAGGAACGCGTTTCCGCCCACGAAATCGGTGAAGGAGAAGGTGAAGAGCATCATGGTGATCAGGAGAACGGAATAGAGGCCCGTGTACTCAAGCCGGATCCAGTTGATCACCCGGTGCATGAAAAAGCCCAGTGCCCATCCTGCCACAGCCCCGATGATCATCTGTTTGAAGAACATCGGGATGAGGGAGACGTAGGAGGCATCCGGGTTGGTGACGAGATAGGTCATGATGATGGTCAGGAAGTAGGCCATCGGGTCGTTGCTGCCGCTTTCGAGTTCCAGCAGCGGCCGGAGGGTCCCTTTCAGGGCGATGCTTTTCGACCGGAGGATGGAGAATACCGCGGCCGCATCGGTGGAGGACACGACAGCTCCGAGCAGGAGCCCCTCCAGGAGCGTGAAACCCGTCAGCAGGTGCACGGCGATCCCCACGATCACGGCTGTGGCAAACACGCCGAACGTCGAAAGGATCATCCCCTGCCAGAGGATTGGCCTGATGTCGGTCCATTTGGTCTCAAGCCCACCTGTGAACAGGATAAAGCTGAG
>DAIRDK010000076.1:0-5970 GCA_036796175.1 Bacteroidales bacterium
CCTTGCTTACGGTCGCGATCACAGCCACGCAGGGCATGTACACGAGGATAAAGAGCAGGTAGGAAGCGCCAGCAAGCGGTGTGAAGATCTTTTCGCCCATCCTGGGTCCGTTGGGATAGGTGGCCTGTTGCAACGCCTCTTTGAGATGTTGTGACGGGTGGTCCTTCTCCGACTCGTACAGGACGCCCATCGTACTCACCACGACCTCTTTTGCAGCGGCTCCGGTCATGAGGCTGACGCCCATGCGCCAGTCAAAGCCAAGCGGTTCGATCACCGGTTCGACGAACTTGCCAATCTTCGCGATATAGGACTGTTCAAGCCGTTGTTCCGGCGGGGTGCTGATGCCTCCGGGGAAATATTCCAGGGCCCAGATGATGATCACCGCGATCAGGATCACCCCGCCCATCTTGCGGAGATATTGTTGTCCCCGCTCCCACATGTGCCTCAGGGAGACCTTGATCGTGGGGATCCGGTAAGGGGGCAGTTCGAGAACGAACGGGGCTTCTTTGCTTTTGAACAGGGTATTCTTAAAGACCAGCGATACCAGGATGGCCAGTACGATGCCTGTCAGGTACAGCAGGAAGATGGCTGTTCCCGCATGATCAGGAAAGACCGCCCCGGCGACGAGGATGTAGACCGGCAGCCTGGCGCTGCATGACATGAACGGGTTGATGAGCATGGTGGCGAGCCGGTCGTTCCGGTCCCGCAGCGTGCGTGACACCATGATGGCCGGCACGTTGCACCCGAATCCCATGATCAGCGGGATGAACGATTGCCCGTGGAGTCCCATCTTGTGCATGAGCCGGTCCATAATGAACGCCGCACGCGCCATGTACCCGGTGTCTTCCATCAGGGCAATGAAAAAGAACAGGATCAGGATGTTCGGGAGGAAAACGATGACGCTTCCCACGCCGGTGATCACTCCGTCGACCAGCAGGTCGCGAAGGGGCCCTTCACTCATCAGGGAGCCGGTTTCGGCACCAATCCAGGTAACACCCATTTCGATCCACTGCTTGGGGTATTCGCCAAAGGTGAATGTGGCCTGGAACATGAACCAGAGGAAGAACAGGAACACCGGGAATCCCAGGATCCGGTTGGTCAGGATGCCGTCGATCCGGTCGCTGACGCTCCGCTTCGGCCGCCCGGAGAGATTCTCCTGCAGGGTTTCGCGGAGAGCGCCTGCGATAAACCCGTACTTGGCGTCCGACACCAGGGTAGAGGAGTCCTCCCCGTAGATCTGTTCCAACCGTTCGATCTCTTTCTGCGCCGTCTCCATCACCATGCCGTAATTGGCATTGCCGGACAGAATACGCTTCATCTCGGGATCCTTGTCAAGGAGTTTGACGGCATAATACCGGTAGGCAACATTGAGAGCCGCCGATGAGTCTTTTTTCAGTTCATGCTGGATCTTCTGCAGGGAACGCTCCAGTTCCGTGCCATAGTGGATATGGATGTGCCTGGCAATGGGATTGCGGTCTTCGTAAACGCTGATGACGGTTTCGAACAGTTCCCGGATCCCGGTGCCCTTTGAGCTGACCAGCGGGATGATGGGGATCCCGAGCAGCTTGCCAAGGTTCTCGTAGTCGAGCCGGTCGCCGCGCCGTTCCAGTTCGTCGTACATATTCAGCCCGATCACCACACGGATGTCCATGTCGATCAGCTGGGTGGTGAGGTAGAGGTTTCGTTCGAGGTTTGATGCGTCAACGATGTTTACCACCACATCCGGCAGCTCGTTGAATATGTGCTGCCTTACAAACAGCTCCTCGGGGGAGTAAGCCGAAAGGGAGTAGGTGCCGGGAAGATCCGTAATGTTGAAGTGGTAGCCTGATTGATGGTAAGTGGCGGTCTTGGAATCCACGGTCACCCCGCCGAAATTCCCGACATGCTCATGCGAGCCGGATGCGTAATTAAAAAATGTGGTCTTGCCGCAATTCGGGTTGCCGACCAGTGCGACATCGATCGTATTCCCTCTGGCAGAGGCCGATCCCATCAGGATCACGCCCGGGAGACTTCCGTAATATTCCCCGGCTTCGCTCAGGATCTCACGCTCTTTCATCTCCTCGTTCGGTGACAACACCTCCACCAGAGCCGCTTCGCTTTTCCGCAGCGAAACGTTGTATCCCATGATCTTGTATTCGACAGGATCCTGGAGCGGTGCCGCTTTCACCACGGTGACCTCCTTTCCCCGGATGAAGCCCATCTCGGTGATGCGTTTACGAAACGCGCCCCTGCCGCGGACTTTGACGATCGTAGCGGATTCGCCTTCCCGGAGATCGAATAACGTTGACATTTTATTTAGACCAAATTAATCTATGCAAAATTACAATTTTTTCCCAAGCTTTAGCTTTTTTTTACCACATTAGTCACATTAGAACACAAAACCTACTGTGACCTACTGTGCCTACTGTGGTGAAAACACTTTGATCAGGGAATCATCTGATTTAAATACTCTTTTGCGCCCGGGCCGAGGCAGAAGATCAGATCCAGCGCCGAAAGATCCCCCAGGAACCCGTACCGCTCTGCAAATGGCTGGGTGTAAGGCTGAAGAGTATGAACTGAAGGGCGGTTTTTGGAGACCAGGACATCCCTCAGATCGTTTGCCCCGGCAGGCGTCTTTTGGTATTCCGAAGAATATTCAACAGGGATCACGCTTCCGAAGAGGTCGAGAAGCTTCATCAGGATCTCCCCGTTCAGGTCGATAAGAAAATGATACTTCTTCTCAAAGAATGAATGGAAATGGTCCATATAGTACAGCAGGAACGGCGACTTGTTGTAAGCCGTTGTGATGGACTTCAGGTGCACGTTCTGCCACGGCAGGTCGTATGTGATGCAGATGTCTTTTGTCAGCGTATGGTTCCCGAAGGGTTTCCTGACGGGTACGACCAGTTTCTGCCTGCCGTTCGGTCCTGCGATCTCGCACCGGTTCCTGCGCGTTTGCTTGAGGTAGGTCTCATACGCCTCGATCACGATCCGGTCCGATTGCAGGCAGCGGGCCATGTAAGACAATGGCGGAAAATAGGAGGTGGCGATAAGCAGATCGGTCATGGCTCGAATCGGTCAGCCAAAGGTACGAAGTCGGCAAAAAAAAAGCCACCCCGTAACCGAAGGCGGCTTTAACCGAAACCATTCCGCAATCAATTCATTGTTTCGCCCAGCAGGACTTCGCCGATCGCTTTCTTGAGGGCATCTTTGGGCAACGCGCCTACCGCCATCTGGGGCTGTCCGTCCTTGGGAACGAACAGCATGGACGGGATGCTGCGGATGCCGAATGCCATCGACAGCTCCTGTTCAGCTTCGGTGTCGATCTTGTAGATGTTGATCTTGCCTTGGTATTCGCCGGCCAGTTCCTCGAGAATCGGGGCCACCATCTTGCAGGGGCCGCACCAGTCGGCGTAAAAATCGATGATGCAGGGCAGCTCGCCCTCATATTTCCATTCCTGGTTCTTTTCGCAATTGAAGACCTTCTGCAGGAACGTATCTTTGGCCAGATGTTCAATGGTCATGTCTTTGGATGTTGGATGTTGGATGTTGGATTTTACTTTACCTTAAGTATATCATTGATGCTTTGGATATAGGCTTCTTTCTGCTGCAGTCCTACCGACATCTGGGGTTTTCCCTCTTTCGGGACATACAGGATGGCGGGGATCGAGCGGATCTGGAACGTGGCGGATAGTTCGCGTTCCACATCCGTGTTCACCTTATAAAATACCACCTTGCCCTGGTAGGTCTTGGCCAGCTCGTCCATGATCGGGGCGACCATTTTGCAGGGACGGCACCAGTCGGCATAGAAATCGATGATCACCGGTTTGTCGCCCTTAAAAACAAATGTATTCGGGTTCTGGTTGTAGTCCCAGACCAGTTTCCTGAAGTCGGCCGTGTTGAGGTAGATCACTTTGCCTTCGTTGGCTTCAGCGGCCGCTGACGCGTTGGCCCTATCGCCGTTGCCGGGTTCATTGCCGCTGGCGCCGCATCCGTTCACCACGAAAGCCGCCCCAAAGAGGATTATAAAAAGTGCCTTTTTCATATCCGGTTGATTTAAAATCGATGCAAAATTACAACTATTTTTGAAATAAATCGCATAAATATCACTAGAATTTATAATTTTGTAAAAAATTTCTTCACCACATAAGACACATCAGAACACAATAGAAATGATCCTTAGCTCCTATTGTGGCTATCGTGGTAAAAAAGATGAATTCATTATTTGGAATATTAGATCAAAAGGGGTTTTCAGATCAATTTTCTGAAGAAGAACGGTGCCTGGAATTTCTGGCCGGCCAGAAATGGGCGGATGGTTTTATCTGCAAGAAATGCGGTCACACCAACTACTGCAAGGGCAAGACGCCCTTTTCACGCCGCTGCACCCGCTGCAAGCATGAAGAGTCGGCCACCGCGCACACGATCTTCCATCGCTGCCATATCCCCATCACCGAGGCATTCCGGATGGTTTACATGGTCTGCTCCGATCCCGATGTTTCCTCCTATGAGATCTCACGCCGCACCGAGATCCGGCAGATGACCTGCTGGAAGCTGAAGTCGAAACTTCTGGAATGCATGGAGAAAAAAGGCAAAGTGGACCTGTTGTTTGTGGGTGACAGGGTGACAGGGTGACAGGGTATGCCCCGTAGGGGCATCGTCCTTGCAGCCTGGGAATTCCGCCAGATCAATATCAACCCCTAGGGGTTGGGCGTTTCTAGAGTTTCACGAATTTTTCAGAGCAATTGCCGGTCTCACCAAAGAATTGAAGGAAATAAATCCCTCTGGCCAAATCAGAAATATCAAATTCAATATCGTCCAATCCTGGTTTGAAGGCGATTTGAGATTCTTTAACAACTTTTCCCATCCCGTCAAGGATCTTTAATCTCCCGCAAAAACCAGTTTTGGTTTTTATGGAAATGTTCAACCGGTCCTCTGCCGGATTCGGGTACACCTTCATGGTGATGCTGCTTCCGTTCTCTTCGATCGCCTGGGTCGAT
Organism: Bacteroidales bacterium; assembly: GCA_036796175.1. GTDB lineage: Bacteria > Bacteroidota > Bacteroidia > Bacteroidales > FEN-979 > DAIRDK01. Next base: position 4,977 of record DAIRDK010000076.1, read on the forward strand.
TTCGGATAATAGAGGTCCCAGCCTGAATCCGTCCCCGAACTGCCGGAATTGAAAATCAGGAAGGCCACGCCGCTTTCCACGGTCACGGGGGCAGGAACGCTATCGGTGCCGTAATGTCCTGAGAGTTGAGTGATCATCGTCGATGTGGCGAAATCATAGATCTTCAGCAAATCCTTGCCCTCTTCGGTATTGAATGAACGGAAATAGAGCGTCAGCGGCTCACCTGAGGCTTTGGTCACTTTCCATTTGCAAAGCTGTCCGTTATGGTAATCAAACCCGAAGCTTCCGTCGCTGATCTCGGCGGTGTCGGCCGTAATCTCGGTCGTTCCGCTGCACCATACCGGCGATGCAGATGAGTAACCGGCAAAAAATCCCGGCGCACCCGGACCCATGGAAGATGTAAACGTGACAAACAGTTTGTTGCCTGTGGAGGTAACAGATTGGGGAAGGGTATCCCCGCTGATTGAAGCCAGCAGTGGGGATGAATCCGAAGACCCGTCGTAGATCTTCACTTCATCTCCCGGGTTGGTGCTGAATCGTCCGAAATTCAGGGTGATACTGGAAACAGAATCCTTCTCCGTCTGGGGTGTGATCAGCCACTGGCAAACACTGTTCGGCGCATAGTTCTGCACCGGACCGCTGCCGTCGTCAAATGTCCCTTCCATGGACCTTAATTCCGAATAGCCGGTGCAGTATTCCGGGTAGGTGTACTGCGATGTGTCGGGATAGCAGTTGATGATCACCTCCTGGGCCAGCTGGAAGTTGTAACCGCCCGGCGTGAGATCGCTGGTATAGAAATACCCGTTGTTGGAGCCGCTCCAGCCGAAGTTGAAATGGAAGAAACAGGAATCCTGGTAACCGTCGCAAACGAAAGCATGTCCGTCGATGTTGGGGGTTGACCAGCCGGCATAATACATCGGGATCTTCCGGTCGAGATGGGCGATCAGCACGCTGTCCCAGCTGAGGGTGGTGCTGTCGCGGAACAGGTATTGGG
>DAIRDK010000076.1:6070-11272 GCA_036796175.1 Bacteroidales bacterium
GCGATCAGCACGCTGTCCCAGCTGAGGGTGGTGCTGTCGCGGAACAGGTATTGGGTCTGCGGACTGTATTTGAAGAACGTCCTGAGAGCATAAGCCGCTTTGTGGTTATACATGCCCGAGCCGTTCGGACCATAGACCAGGTCGCACGAAACACCTAGGTGGAAGAGCAATGTGGCGATTGCCGGGTTTACGTGGTCCGCCACATCCGTCATCCGGTTCCAGTCATAATGGGTCGTGTCGAAATGGGCGCTTAAGGTTCCGTAAGTGGAGTCATAATACGAATACGACCCCGTGCCTGTTTGGGGCCAGCGGAAATAATACATCACCTGACCCATGCAGGTGGGCACGCAGCCGGCATACGCATGCCCACCGGGGCCGGCAGGATCTGAAGGGCAGGCTGCATTATAGGGAAAATTCTGATTCCAGTTGGAGGTAATCAGCGGAGCTACGCTAAGAGGAGAATGGGAGACGGAGGACGGAGGACGGGGGGCGACAAGATCATCCCATAGCCAGTGAGTATAACTGAACGGGGCGATATGGTTGTCGCGCGCGTAACGGATCTGGTCTTCGTACTGCCTCATCCAGGCCGTGCATTGCTCAGGCGCCTGGTCCACCGAATAGGATCCCTGGTAGGAGTAAGCCAGGACCGGGGGTACGGCATCATCTGCAGAAATTATGATCCAACCCTGCGGCGACAGGTTGAAGATGTAATAGAGCGGATCCCCGGCCTTTGGAATTGAGGTGACCTCCTTGACGGAGAACTGGGTCGTAACTGCCTCGCTGGCCGTGACGGCTTTTTCGGAGATGAAGCGGAGAGCCGCCTGTTCCGCCACAGGCTGAGGTACTTCGGCCGACTGCGCCGAATACAGACCTAGCAGGAAAACCAACGAAAAAACAAATACCCGGGTCATAATAATAACTGTTTTGTTGTTATCCTTTCCCACCCCCGGCCCCTCCCATGCCGGCATTCGGGCACTGGTCCGTCGATATCGGGGGAGGGGAGGATGTTTGCCCTCCCCTCATTCATGCTACCGGAATTGAACCTCTACGAGGTTTATTTTAGCAACAGTTCAAGCAGTAACTCTATAACCCTTTTTCTCTGTCACTCGTCACTCGTCACTCGTCACTACTACTGCACCACCACCTTGGTCATTTTCATGCCCTGGCCGCTGGTCATCTTTAAGACATACACCCCTTTTGCGATTCCGGACAGGTCGAATTGTTCGGTGTGGGAACCTTGGATCATGCCAAGATTTCTGGACATGATAGAATTGCCGGTCATCGAGAGGAGTTCAAGTTCAACCGTTTGTGCTTCGGTCACGTTGAAGGAGACGTTGAGCATGCCGTTCGTCGGGTTCGGGTATACCCTGATGCCTTGCATGCCGCCGATCTCGGGAGTGGCCACCGTGATGGTATAGGAGGCGTCCCAGCCTTCTCCGCGGACTGTGGTGTTCGCCGTGAAGGTCACCAGGATCTGGCCGCTGTTGGAGGTCACGGGAGGCGGCGGGGTGGTATACTCGCCGGAGTAGCTGGCCAGCAGAGTACCTCCGCCCAGGTCGTAGACGGCGATGATGTCTTTGCCTTCTTCAGTATTGATATTATTAAATGTCAGGGTGGTCGTTTCGGCGTTATCCGGCTTGATGTACCATTTGCAGGTTTTTGAATTCCTGTACTGGAAGCGGCCGCTGCCGTCGCTGATATCTGCAGCGTCGGCGGTCAGTGTAGTTGAGCCCTGGCAGAAGTCGACGAGCGTGGTTTCGTAATCGGCCTGGAACCCGTTGGCAGTTCCGGAGCCATCGCTGGTTAAGGTGACCAGCATCTGCGGGCCGGTGGATGTCACAGGCGAAGGGATGGAGGTGCCGGTAAACGTCCCCAGGACGGTCGAGGAGGTTGTGGGACCATCGTACACAGTCACATAGTCACCGGATGCCAGGTCAAACCGGTAGAAATTGAGTGTGATGGTCTCCACGCTGTCATCCGGGGCGATCAGCCAGCTGCAGTTGGCGTTGTTCTGGTAATCGGCTTTCGGACCGCTGCCGTCTTCGATGGACCCGAAATCGTAAGCATCCACGATGGTCTGTCCGGTGCAGTAAGAGGGGTAGCTGGATGAAGGAGGTTCGATGTTGATGACTGCCGCCTGTCCTGAGTTGAACAGCGATCCGCCGGGATTCAGGTTGGTGAGGGTGAAATAGCCGTTATAGGAGCCCGCCCAACCCCAGTTCATGTGGAAGTAGTCTCCTGTTACCTGGTACCCGTCGCACACCCAGGCATGACCGCCGCTGGAGCCGTGCCCCGAATATTGTACAGGACGCTTCTGGTCCAGGGAACCTTTGATCAGGTCTTTCCATTGGGTCTGGGAATACGCGGCTTTTTCAACGTACTGGGTAGAAGAGGCGTACAGGAAATAAGTTTCAAGCGCATACGGCACATCGGAAGTGTAGGCTCCCGAACCGCCCGGTGCATAATTCATGTTGACGGCAATCCCGCCGTGCCAGGATAAAACGGCCAGGGGGTCGCTTTGGCGATACGAAGAGCCGTTTTTTCCGTTGTTATCCATCCCGTTCCATTCATAGGTCGTGGCGCCGAAATTCGCACATTGAGGGCCATAGCCGGGAGTGGGTGTGATGCAATGCTGTCCGTTGCCGGTTTCCGGGTAGCGCCAGTAATACATGATCATGGTCATGGAGGTAGCCACGCAGCCAACGGGCACGTGACCGCTCAATCCGGCAGGATCAGCGGGGCACATGACATTCCACGGGAATCCCTGGTCCCAGAGGTTGTCGCCCAGCAGGGGCTCCACATCGAGCGTGCCGCGCGTGATTTCCAGTTGGGAAGGGCTGCTGACCAGCAGGCGGGCCCATTCGTTCACCGCATCTTCTGCTGCGGGCATGGACTCGGTCCGGATGGCCACGATCTGGTCGGTATAATGATCCATCCAGTAAGCGACACTGGGAGGCAGGTTGTCACCGGTATAACTGCCTTTGAACGCATACCCGATGACCGGCCATGCGGCATCGTCGGCGGATATGATAATGAATCCCTTGTCACCATTGAAATTGAACACGTACCAAACCGGCTGGCCGTCTTTCATTTCGGTCAGTTCGCCGGTGATGGATATCGACCCGTACGGAATGTCCTGGTACTGGTTGATCCGTTCATAATAAAAATTCTTTCCGACAATTCGGGCATCTTTGATGCTGACGATCCCGGCCTGCACTGCAATAGCCGTAAGCATGAGACCACAAAGGGTCAGGAGTAGCGTTTTTTTCATTGGGTGGATGGATGGTTAATTGGTTTGAACGGACAAAGTTACAAAAAAAGTGACAGAGTTACAGAGTTACAGAGTGACAGGGTATTTGGTAATTTTGCCAGTAAATCCGAAAAGAGATGTTAATAAAAAATATCGGGGAGCTTGTTGGGGTCGAAGTGAGTGCACGGTTAATGGCTGCCGGGAAGGAGATGTCGGAGCTGGGCAGGATCCGGAATGCCTGGGTTTTGATCGAAGGGGAGAGGATCGCTGACTTCGGTTCAGGCGAGGCCCCGGCGGGTGATGCCATCGATGCCGCAGGCTGTTTCGTCTTCCCCTCCTTCTGTGACTCCCACACCCACCTGGTATATGCCGGCAGCAGGGAGATCGAGTATGTGGATAAGATAAAAGGCCTCAGTTACGAAGAGATAGCAAAAAGGGGAGGAGGGATCCTCAATTCTGCGAAACGCCTGCATGAAGCGTCCGAAGAGGAACTGATCGAAGAGGCGTTGCCGCGGCTTGAAGAGATCATCCGCTATGGCACAGGCGCGGTCGAGATCAAAAGCGGTTACGGGCTGACTGTTGAGGATGAACTGAAGATGCTCCGGGTCATCAGGAGGCTGAAGGAGAAGACTCCGCTCAGGATCGCTTCCACCTTCCTGGGGGCGCATGCCGTTCCTGAGGAATACAAAGGGAAACAGAAAGATTACGTGGACCTGGTCATCAATGAGATGATCCCGATGGTTGCTGCGGAAGAACTGGCAGAATTCATTGACGTGTTTTGTGATAAAGGCTTCTTTTCTGTTGAGGATACGGACCGGATCCTGAATGCCGGGATGAAATACGGACTCCGGCCGAAACTGCACGCCAACGAACTGGACTATTCCGGCGGCGTGCAGGTCGGCGTCAAGTACAACGCGCTGTCGGTCGATCACCTTGAGTTTACAGGTGATGCCGAGATCGCTGCCCTGAAGGGTACGGAAACCATGCCGACCATCCTTCCCGGTGCCGCGTTCTTCCTGAACATGCGCCATGCACCGGCCCGGAAGATGATCGATGCCGGACTGCCGGTGGCTTTTGCTTCAGATTTCAACCCGGGTTCTTCACCGTCGGGAAATATGCAGCTGGTGCTCTCCATGGCCTGCATTACCTACCGCCTGCTGCCGGAAGAGGCGGTCAACGCAACTACCCTGAATACCGCTTACGCCATGGGCATCAGCGAAGAGTACGGCAGTATAGCACGGGGAAAAGTTGCGAATTTGTTTATAACGAAACCCGTACCATCGCTTGAGTACATGCCGTACTCGTTTGGGAGCAATAAGGTCTCAACCGTGATTTTAAATGGTAAAATAGTAAAATCGTAAAATGGTGAAATCCATTTTACTCTGTCACTCTGTCACCCTGTCACCTCTTATGAAACCATACCTGGAACTCCTTCTCCGGTGTGAAATTCGACCGCTTCCAGGTCAGTATGGTCTCCTCGGCTTCTTTTACCTTGTTATCCGGAGGCATTGAAGTGGAATCAAGCACAACCACCGTTTCATCGTATTTCAGCGTATAGCTTCCGAATGCCAGCGGCCCCTGCCAATAGTCTGCCTGCATCTTCATCGGGTAGGTGAAGGTTGTTCCGTTGTGATCGTCCATGTAGCACACCCGAAGCTTTTTCTGCGATTCGGGGTCGAAAGCAAGGGCAAAGATCAGACCCGCAGGTTGGTTTCGCGGCTCCTTGATGAACCGGTTGGCCGTCATGTCCTGCACCACCAGGGTGTCGCGCTTCAGCCCTTCCTTCCTGAGCGGCATCGGGATGAACAGCATCTGACTTACCGCAAATGTTGAACTGTTCTTGTAAACAAGTTCCGCGCTGATCGCAACATGCTGTGCATCAAGAATAAACGTAACGCTTTCCCGAACGAGGTCTACTTTCTGGGAATACGCAGAGAAAGAGAATATCAGCA
>DAIRDK010000077.1:0-5611 GCA_036796175.1 Bacteroidales bacterium
AGTTCGTTGATCCTGTTGGCCAGGTCAAGCCAGATCTTGACACTCATATCCTGGGAGCCCACATTGGAAATCTGCTCACCTTTAAGATTGGCCAGGTCCCTGATGTTCGGCACGGCATCGATCATGGCCTCGATCTTGACCTGGCCTGAAGTGTATGCAGAACCCGTGGCACTTGTACCGGCTCCTGCAATGGTTCCTCCTGTGGCAAGGATCACGACGTTAGGTAATTTCTTATCCTGTGCCTGTACGAAAAGAGTAACAGCGACAAGCAACAGTGCCATTGTCGCTGTAATAATTTTGCTAACGTTTTTCATAAGTTTCATGTTGGCTGGTTATAAAATATGATCATTTCTGTCCTGTCATGGTAACCGGATCGAGCAACTTTTTGATCTGGTCTTCCGTTAAAAGGTGCTTCTCCCTGATCAGTTCAAGGATCCCTTTGTCTTCCTGAAGCGCTTCTTTGGCGAGTTCGGTTGTCTTTTCATAGCCAAGGACTGGATTCAGGGCTGTCACGATGCCTACGCTGCGTTCGATGTATCTTTGTAACACTTTCTCATTGGCAGTGATCCCGTCAATGCAGTTTTTCCGGAACAAAGGAAGTGATTTGTAAAAAATAGCCTGCGATTCCATAATCGCGATGGCTACCACCGGTTCGTACGCATTCAGTTGGAGCAGTCCATTCTGGGACGCGATTGTGACCGTAACATCGTTACCCATCACCTTGTAGCAGACTTCATTCATCAGTTCAGGCATAACCGGGTTAACTTTTCCGGGCATAATCGAAGAACCAGGCTGGAGTGCAGGCAGATTGATCTCGAAAATGCCTGTGCGGGGTCCAGTTGTCAGGATGATCAGGTCGCTTGCAATTTTGGACAGGGCAACGTCGAGACTTTTCATTGCCGATGAATACATCACGAAACCCTGCATGCTGGATGTTGCAGCGATCAGTTCAGGATGCAGGCTCATGGGTTTTCCCGTAATCTCCGCCAGATGCTGTGCGCATTTCTCGGCATACCCTGGGGATGCTGTTATGCCGGTGCCTATCGCCGTGGCGCCCATATTTTCTTCATAGAGAAACTCCTCGCTTTTGACAAGTCCGTTTATCTCTGCATCAAGCTGTGCTCCGAACGCATGGAATTCCTGGCCAAGGGTCATTGGTACGGCATCCTGTCCTTCCGTACGGCCCATCTTTAAAAGATCCTTAAACTCATCCCCCTTTTTATGTAGTGCTTCCGACAGGAGCCTGAGTTCTTTCATAAGTTTGTCATTATGAAGCAAGAGGGCAACGTGGATGGTGGTGGGATAGACATCGTTTGTCGATTGTCCCATGTTAAGGTCATCATGCGGCTCTATATACTGGTACTCTCCCTTTTTATGCCCCATCATTTCGAGGGCGATGTTTGCCAGCACTTCGTTGGCATTCATATTGGCCGAGGTTCCGGCTCCGCCCTGGTACAGATCCACCAGGAACTGGTCATGATATTTACCCTCAATCACGGCTCTGCAAGCTTTTTCGATCGCGTCCAGTTTTTCTTTAGGAAGCCTTCCGATATCAGCGTTTGCGCGTGCTGCTGCAAGTTTTACCATGGCGTAAGCCTTTACATAATCGGGATAGAAGTTCGTTTTTACACCGCTTACCTGGAAATTCTCCAATGCACGGGCTGTCTGAACGCCGTAATAGGCATCAGCGGGGATCTGTTTTTCGCCAAGCAGGTCTTTCTCTACCCTGTATTGGGCAAACGAACCCAGGGAAAAAGAGAAAGCTGCCGCAATAAAAAGAATACGTGTAAACTTTTTCATTTTTTGAAAATTGGTTGTAATAGGTTAATATTGTTCCAACGGTATGGTTGAGGCATACTAAGATAGTAAAAAAATCCTCAAATCTGCTTGAGCCCTGTTATTATGGATGAATTTTACCTGTTGATGAGTATGTCTTCTGACAAGACTTGATGCTATGAAAAAACACTTTCATTTTTTTTTCTTAATGGGAATTTTCGCCGGAATTGCATTTTCTGCCACGGCCGAAAACGACTCCCTCATTTCCCGGGAGGAGGAAAAACATATCCTGCTCTTCATGAAGAAGCTTCAGATCGGTCTCTACGTGGATGTTTATTCCGACGGTGACCTGAAGAACCTGGACGACTCGTCACAGGTGTTGCCCTTGTATGCAAACTGTATGAGAACAAACGACTTTCGACTTAACGTAGTCTCCCTGATTCTGAATTACAGGGCGGAGAAGACCAGGGTCAATTTTCAGCTTCAGTATGGCGATATCCCGAACCTGCTTACCCGCACGGAGTATCAGTGGATAAAATACATGAGGCAGGCGAATTTTGGTTTTAAACTGACAAGGCGGACATGGATCGACCTTGGATACTTCCTGAACCCTATCGGTGTGGAATCTGCCTGGCCAGTTTACAACAGGCTCAGTACTGCGTCTGTCGGCGGCTATTTCGAACCCGGCAATATCGTTGGTTTCAAGATAACCACCCAGTTTACCGACAAATACCGCATGTCATTTTACATGGGTAATCCATATTCCCTTGCTTACAACAGGGATACGTACGTATCCGGAGGTTTTCAAATAGCTTATACCCCGCTTTCAAACCTCGGAATATATTATGCCAACATTGCGGGTTTACAGTCCCGGTCAGAAGACCCCCAAAAATTTCAGGTCTACAATAATTTGATCTTAGACTATACACCGGTCAAATGGTTGCAGCTGATGCTGCAATACGATTTTGCGGTGCAAACCAATTCGCACCTTGCTCCCGATACTTCAGCCCTGTCCTGCATAAACTCAGGTTTTCTGCAGGTTTCATGGAGACCCCTTAAGTGGTTCGCTGTGACAGTCAGGGGAGAATTCTATTCGGATCCGAACGGTTTCCTGTCGGGCGTTTATGACAATGAAGGAGTAAAATCCGGTCTCAAGACCCTTGGTTTCACCGGTGGTGTGGAATTCAAGCCCATCGACATCATCTATATCCGGGCGGAGTACCGTAATGTGGGTACGAACCAGAACATCTATTACAATGCCACGCAGGATTACCAGTATGGCCTCGTCCTTACTGCCGGCATTAAGATCTGAGAAAAAACACTACCTTTGCGCGAAATTTAAACCCTTTTAAATTAGCTCATTATGGCATTCAACCTGAGAAACAGGAACTTCCTGAAACTGCTCGATTTTACACCGCAGGAGATCAAATTCCTGCTCGACCTGGCCATCGACCTGAAGAAGGCCAAATATGCAGGCACCGAACAGCAACGCCTCCAGGGAAAGAACGTCGCCCTCATCTTCGAAAAAGCATCAACCCGCACACGCTGTGCATTTGAAGTGGCCGCTTTCGACCAGGGCGCACGTGTCACCTATCTCGGTCCTGAAGGGTCTCACATCGGAAAGAAAGAGACCATGAAAGATACGGCCCGCGTACTTGGACGGATGTATGACGGCATCGAATACCGCGGGTTCGGACAGAAGATCGTGGAAGAACTCGCGCAGTATGCAGGTGTTCCGGTGTGGAATGGTCTGACAAACGAGTTTCATCCCACCCAGATCCTTGCCGACTTCATGACGATGATCGAGCATTCGGACAAACCGCTGAACCAAATCTCCTTTGTTTATTGTGGCGATGCCCGCAACAACATGGGGAACTCACTGATGGTGGGAGCCGCGAAAATGGGCATGGACTTCCGCGCTGCCGCCCCGAAGAAGTACTGGCCTGAAGAGTCGCTGGTTGAAAAATGCCGTACCATAGCCAAAGAGACCGGTGCGAAGATCACTCTGACCGAAAATGTGGACGAAGCCGTTAAGGGTGTCGATTTCATTTATACTGATGTATGGCTCTCCATGGGCGAACCCGAAAATCTGTGGGACGACCGAATTAAAGAGATGCTGCCTTTCCAGGTGAACCGCAAAATGGTCGAAAAGACCGGCAACCCGAAGGTGAAGTTCATGCATTGCCTCCCTGCATTCCATAATAAGGACACCGAGGTAGGCCTGAAGATCTACGATAAATACAAGCTGGACGGACTGGAGGTGACTGAGGATGTATTTGAATCACCGGATTCGATCGTATTTGATGAAGCTGAGAACCGTCTGCACACCATCAAGGCGGTCATGGTGGCCACCCTGGGCGATTAATTCAACGAAACAACCACCCCGTTCTCACAACTGAGGGTGCGGGAAGGGAACTTGTCAAGAAGGGCGTAGTCGTGCGTGGCAACGATGACCGCCCTTCCTGTTTTGGAGATGTCCTGGAGAAGATTGATGATCCCTTCTGAACTCTCCGGGTCGAGATTGCCTGTGGGCTCGTCGGCCAGGATGACCTCCGGGTCATTGACCAGTGCCCTGGCGATCGCCACACGCTGCTGCTCGCCGCCCGAAAGCTGGTGAGGCATTTTGTTCCCCTTGGTGGCCAGGTCCACCTTCGACAGCAGTTCCATCAGTTTTTGCTGCATTTTCGCTTTATCTTTCCAGCCCGTCGCCCGCATTACGAACAGCAAGTTCTCGTTTACGGTGCGGTCCATGAGCAACTGGAAATCCTGGAACACGATGCCCAGTTTCCTCCTGAGGAATGGAACATCCCGCTGCCGGAGTTTCCGAAGGTCGTACCCCGCCACCCCGGCCACGCCGTTCCTTACCGGCAGGTCGGCATACAGGATCCGCAACAGGCTGCTTTTCCCGCTGCCCGTTTTGCCGATGAGATAAATGAATTCCCCTTTGCCTATCGTAAGCGAGACATTCGCCAGGATCAGGTTCTCGTGCTGGTAAACAGAGACTTTGTCGAGCAGGATGATCAGGTCTTCAGTCATAGGGTCGTATTAAAGGTCAAGTTTCCGGATCTGCCCGTAATGCAGCTCGCTGACAATCTTCATGAGTTCCTCCGCTTTGTCGGTCAGGCCGATCCTTTCCAGCGCCCGACGAGGGCTGCTGACTTTAAAATAAGCGATCAGCATGAACCGGTCATCACGGATCTGGACGTAATCGGGAATCTTGTTGGTGCCTTGTATTTTGATGATGTACATTCGCTTCAATCGGGTTTGCGCTGCCTGACCGCTTCATACAGGATCACGCCGGCAGCGACACTCACATTCAGGGAGCCGATCTCACCCAGGACAGGTATGAACACCTGATCATCCGCCAGGTTCAGAAGATCTCCGGCGATCCCGGTCCCCTCGTTTCCCATGATCACGGCGACAGGACCCGACATCTGCGCTTCCGTGAATTCTTTTCCCCCTTTCTCGGTGGCAGCGATGATGGAGATACCACTGGCTTTCAGCAGTTGCAGTTCGTCTTTCAGGTTCCGGCTCCGGCATACGGGTAGCTTGTACAGCGCCCCGGCCGAGGCTTTGATCGCTTCCGAATTGATCTGGGCCGAACCTTGCACAGGGATCACCAGGGCATCTACGCCGGCACATTCGGCGCTGCGGGCGATGGCTCCCATATTGCGTACATCGGTGATGCGGTCGAGGATCAGGATCAGCGGGGATCGCCCCTGCTCATAGACAAACGGGATGATGTCCTCCAGCTTTTGATAGGTCACTTCTGACAGAAACGCGATCACTCCCTGGTGGTTCTGTTTTGAAAGGGAATTGAGTTTTTCGGGCGGGA
>DAIRDK010000077.1:5711-11238 GCA_036796175.1 Bacteroidales bacterium
GCGATCACTCCCTGGTGGTTCTGTTTTGAAAGGGAATTGAGTTTTTCGGGCGGGACGAACTGGCAATGGATATCCAGTTCCTTGCACAGGTTGAATAATTCCCTGAATCCCTCGCCGCGAAGGCCTTTCTGGAGTAAGATTTTATCGATCTCTTTTCCCGAACGGACCGCCTCGATGACCGGGTGTATGCCGAAGATGAAGTTTTTTTGTTTCACGTTGTTGTTTTTAACCGCGAAGACGCGAAGACGCGAAGTTAGTCTGTCTCTTCAGAGTCAAGTTTGTCTTTCAGTTCTTTCGGGAGGCTTTTTGAAGTCCGCGCACCAAGTTCACGGATCTTTTCCACCTTGCTGATCAGACTCCCTTTACCGGTGTGCAACTTGTTCACCGATTGCTCATAGCTCTTTTTTGCCTGTTCGAGGCGGTTGCCCACATCCAGGAGATCCTCCAGGAATCCGACAAATTTGTCGTACAGCTCACCGCTTCTTTTTGCAATATCCTGGGCATTCAGCTCCTGTTTTTCGTGTTTCCATATCGATGCAACGGTCCTCAGGGTGGCAAGCAGGGTGGTTGGGCTCACGATAACCACTTTTTTCTCCCACGAAAAATGGAAGAGATCTATATCATTCTGCACGGCAAGGCTGAAGGATGATTCAATGGGTATGAAAAGCAGCACGTAATCAGGGGTGTCGAACGCAGCCAGGGCCGGGTAGTTCTTATCGCTGAGCAGTTTCACGTGGTTCCGGATGGAGAGCAGGTGCAGTTTGAGGTATTTCTCTTTGTCCTCTGGTTTGTCGGCGTTCGTAAAATCATTGTATGCAACAAGGGATACCTTTGAATCGATAATGATGTGCTTGTTATCTGGAAGGTTCACGATCACATCAGGCCGGTACAGGTCACCCTCATCCGACCGGGTTGCGAACTCACGCGAATATTCCAGCCCTTTAACCAGACCTGAGCTTTCAAGCACCCTTTCGAGCACCAGTTCTCCCCAGTTCCCCTGTTTTTTTACATCTGATTTCAGCGCTGTCGTCAGGTTCTGTGCATCCTCGCTGATCCGCATGTTCAGATCGGCAAGGTTTTTTATCTCCTTTTCAAGGGAAAACCGTTGTTGTGATTCCTTGTTGTACGTCTCCTCCACCTTCTTTTCAAAATCGCGGATCTTTTCTCCCAGCGGCTTCAACAGTTCGTCGAGCTTCACCCGGTTCTGTTCGGTGAATTTCTGCGTCTTTTCTTCAAGGATGTCGTTTGCCAGGTTTTTGAATTCGGTCCGGAACTTCTCCTGAAGTTTCTCCACTTCGGTCCGGTATTCGGCATACTTGTCGCCGAGAGCCTTTAACTCTGCGTCCTTACGTGCGATCTCCCCGTTAAGGTGCAAGATACGCTGGTCCTTTTCATTGACGGATCCTGACTGGCTGGTCAGTTGTTCTTCCAGCATCCGGATCCGCTCAGCCAAAACCTGGTTCTCGGTTTTCACGGCATGGAGATCGGCAGCGCCCGGCTCGTTTCTTCTCAGCCGGAAATAAACGGCGACGATGGCGCCCAGGATTACGAACCCAAAAACGACCAGGAGGATTTCACTCATGAAAAACAAAATTGATTCCAGGGTAAAAGTAGTAATTTTATGCTCTTCTGCTGAAAAAGATGAGGAAGATCGGAGTGTTGTCTGATACACATGGCGTCATTCATCCCGGCGTGCTCAATTTTCTTTCGGGCGTGGATGAAGTATGGCATACGGGGGATATTGGTGATGCCGGGACGTTCGATGCCCTGGTCCGATTCAAACCGCTGAAGGCCGTGTGGGGGAACATCGATGACCGTAACATTCGCCTTCTGTGTCCGGAGACTTTAGTCTTTGCTGTTGAGGAGGTCAAAGTAGTCCTGGTGCATATCGGCGGATACCCTGGGGCGTATGACCGGAAAGCCAGGTTGCTGATTGAAAAGGAACGGCCGAAACTGTTCGTTTGCGGTCATTCGCATATCCTGAAGGTCATGTACGATAAGAAGTACGGCATGCTGGTCGTCAATCCGGGTGCAGCCGGGAATTACGGCTTTCATAAATCCATTACTGCGGTGCGGTTCGTGATCGACGTCGAACAGATCAGGGATATGGAAATCCTTGATATTCCCCGGCAGTGATCATCTGGTCGCGTGTGGACCGGGGTCTTCCGTCCTCCGTCTTCCGTCCCCTGTGTTTACCTCAGCCTGTCAGCTGCCCTGACTTTGGCTTCATCCCTGCGGATGCTCCTGTTAGCCAGCACCAGGAACAACAGGGAGATCAGCGGGAAAAAGATCCCCACCTGCCGGTAGGAAGGGACAATATGCGTGTATTCCTCGATCTTGTTGATGTAGAAGAGGAAGATGAGGATGATGATCAGGATATTGAACAGGATATCGAACGCCACCAGCCGCATCTGAAGGATCCTGTTTTTATAAAGGAACATCGTGACCAGTGACAATGCGATCCCGGCACACGTAAGGATCCAGAGAGGCGATGTGAACCAGGTGCTGAACTGGATCTTCGGGGTCGGGTCCATCGACTCGACATGGGTGATCAGAAACCGGTAATTTCCCAGGAGCGCATCGTAGAAACTGGCGATCGGGAAGAAAAACAGCAGGATCCCTGCAACTGCGGCGATGAATAAATAAAGGCTCTGAATACGCTGGAACATTGGACTATGTTTATACAAGGCGAAATTAGAAAAGATTTCATGAAATTTGACATTTCATAATTAATTCATATCTTTGCACTGAATTTATCCTCACTTATCGTCCCCCAATTTTTCTTTCCAATAAACGTAATTAATTATTATTCAATGTACGACATTATTTCGTTAGACGGAATGGAGCTGTCAGAGATCCGCGATATAGCCAGAAAGCTCAATATTCCGAAAGTAGACCGGCTTGAAAAGCAGGAACTGATCTATAAAATTCTTGATTTCCAGGCGCTGAATCCGACCCAGGAGGTACTGGAAACGGAAAAGCGTGAACATAAAAAAGAATTCCGCGGCAACCGCCGCCCGGGCAGGCCACGCAAGGAAGAGAACAGGCCCAAGCAGGCTCAGGACAAGCCTCGCCAGTCAGCCCCCCCGGCATCCAAACCTGAACCCGCTGCGACAACTGTACCCGCTGTACCTGTCGAGCCGGTTGTTGCAGATCCGGTTGTCCCCTTCGAACTGGTCGAGGAACCAGTGGAAAAGCAAATTGCCGAACCCGCGCCGGAGATCACTGAACAGGTGAAACCTGCAGGAGTACCGGTTGAAGTCCCGGTTTCCACAACCAACGGAGATGCTCCTGAACAACCTGCTCCACCACAGCAGGAAGAACGGCGGCACCACCGTGATTTCCAGAAAAAGCCTCAGGAACCCAAACGGGAAGAATACACGTTCGAATTCGAAGGGATCATCACCAGCGAAGGAGTGCTTGAGATCATGCAGGATGGGTACGGGTTCCTCCGTTCGTCCGATTATAATTACCTGAACTCCCCGGATGATATTTATGTTTCCCAGTCGCAGATCAAACTATTCGGATTGAAAACGGGTGATACCGTCCGCGGAACGATCCGTCCTCCGAAGGAAGGGGAAAAATATTTCCCGCTCATCAAGGTTGACCTCATCAACGGCCGTCCTCCGGAAGAGGTGCGCGACCGGATCCCGTTCGATTTCCTGACGCCTCTGTTCCCGATGAAGAAATTTCGACTCACCGGTCATAAGGGCGACACGATGTCAACGCGAATCATCGACATGTTCGCGCCGATCGGGTTCGGACAGCGCGGCCTGATCGTCGCACAACCTAAAACCGGGAAAACAGTCCTGCTGAAAGAGATCGCGAACGCCATCGCAGCAAACCATCCGGATGTTTACATGATCGTATTGCTGATCGACGAGCGTCCGGAAGAGGTCACCGACATGCAGCGCAGCGTGAAAGCGGAAGTGATCGCATCTACGTTTGACGAGCCGGCCGAACGTCATGCCCGCATCTCGAATATCGTGCTGGAAAAGGCCAAACGACTGGTTGAATGCGGACACGATGTGGTGATCCTGCTAGACTCGATCACCCGCCTGGCCCGCGCTTATAATACGGTTGCGCCTGCATCAGGCAAAGTGCTGTCGGGTGGTGTGGAAGCCAACGCGCTCCAGAAACCCAAACGGTTCTTCGGCGCCGCCCGGCAGATCGAGAACGGCGGATCCCTGACCATCATTGCCACTGCGCTGATCGAGACCGGTTCCAAGATGGATGAAGTGATCTTCGAAGAATTTAAAGGCACCGGCAACATGGAACTCCAGCTCGACCGGAAACTCTCCAATAAGAGGATCTGGCCGGCTGTCGATATCGTCGCTTCCAGCACCCGCCGCGAAGACCTGCTCCTGGAAAAGGATGTCCTTCAGCGTATCTGGATCCTCCGCAATCACCTGGCTGACATGAATCCCATCGAGGCCATGGAATTCCTTAAGGAGAAGATGAAATTTACCGATACGAACGAGGAGTTCCTGATCTCGATGAACAGCTAGATCGAACTGAGATCCATCCCGTCATAATTCCCGGAACTCATCATCAGGAAGATGATGTTCTCCCGCTTTTCCTTCCTCAGCCGCTCCAGGAGCCTTAGTGAATCATTGAATACCTCCAGGTCGGAACGCCCGAACCCGCTGCAGATCTGTTCCGGAGTGATGTCCGGCAGGCGTTTTAACTTCAGGGCATGAGGGTTGAAATAGACGATGGCGGCATCAGCCTGCGCCATCGATCCGCCGTAGTGTGACAGGAATCCCTCACTCAGGCTGCTGTAGGTGTGCAATTCCAGGCAGGCCACGAGTTTTCGCCCGGGGTATTGCTCTCTCACTGCCTGGATCGTGGCTTCTACCTTCGACGGAGCATGGGCGAAATCCTTGAACAGGATACATCCCGGGGTTTCCCGGATCTTTTCCAGTCGTTTGGAAGCGCCTCTGAACGAACTGATGGCCTGCATGAAGGCTTCATTGGTGATCCCCAGGTGAAGGCACACCTGACGGGCACCTTCCATGTTCATCAGGTTGTGCTTTCCGAACACCTGTAAAGGATAGATCCGGCCATTTTTCAGCACTGCCGTGAGTCCCTCGCGTACCTGGTGATCCGGTAACCCATACGGAATGACTTCAATGTCATCGCGGGTGTTGAGTGAAATGTCTCTCAAGACGGGATCCGCCTCGCAAAAGATGAGGGATCCGCCGGGCGTGATCAGCCGGATGAATTCCGCGAATTGTTCCGTGTAATTCTCAAAGGTCGGGAATACATTGATGTGATCCCAGGCGATACCGCTGAGCAATGCGATATCAGGCCTGTAAAGGTGGAATTTGGGACGCGGATCGATGGGAGAGGTAAGGTACTCGTCTCCCTCGAATACCATATAGGGCGCGTCGTCGGTAAGCCGGACCATCACATCGAAGCCTTCCAGCTGGGCCCCGACCAGGAAATCACACTCCACTCCGTTCAGCTTCAGGGCATGCAGGATCATCGCGGTGATAGTGGTTTTTCCGTGGCTGCCGCCAATGAC
>DAIRDK010000078.1:0-11114 GCA_036796175.1 Bacteroidales bacterium
CTGGATATCACCAGGGAAGATGAGGTCGGCAGATTCTTCTCCGGGAACCGGTTCGATGTCGTGATCAACTGCGCCGCCTACACGGCCGTTGACCAGGCCGAAGACGATGAGGAGAAGGCCCTCCTGCTGAACGGGACCGCTCCAGGGATCCTCGCCTCGGCATGTGCGAAACACAACAGCTTTTTAGTGCACCTCTCCACGGATTATATTTTTAACAGCGACGGAACAAGGCCCATCATGGAAGACGACCAGCCCGAACCGCAGTCGGCCTACGGACGGACCAAACTGGAAGGGGAACTACAGGTGACCGCCCGGGCGTCACACGGCATGATCATCCGGACCGCCTGGCTCTATTCTTCGTATGGAAACAATTTTGTCAAGACCATCCTGAAATACGCACGGGAACGGGGAGAACTGAATGTCGTCAACGACCAGCGGGGCACCCCGACCTACGCCCGCGACCTGGCAAAAGCGATCCTCGACATCCTTCCGCTGAGAACAAAAATAGAAGGCCTGGGGATCTTTAATTATTCCAATGAAGGAGAGACCACCTGGTATGAATTTGCGGTCGCCCTTCTTCGGATGAAAGGGGTGAGTTGCAAGGTGAATCCGGTCTCGACAGACGCCTACCCGGCCAAAGCCAAACGGCCTTTGTACAGCGTTCTCTCCAAGGAGAAGATCAAGACCGCGTTCGGGATCCGGATTCCCGACTGGGAAGAAAGCCTGAATGCATGTCTCCAAAAAATCGACTGATTATGGACGAACAGATAATGGAAAGAGCGAAACCATGGTTGGAAGCGCCCTTTGACGAAGAGACCCGGACGGCAGTCCGCCGGATGATCGAATCGAATCCTCAGGAGCTGGCGGATTCCTTTTACCGCGACCTGGAATTCGGAACCGGCGGATTGAGAGGGATCATGGGTGCCGGCACCAACCGCATGAACAAATACACGGTCGGCATGGCCACCCAGGGCCTGGCCAACTACCTGAAACAACTGTTTCCCGGCAAACAGCCGATCGGCGTGGCTGTTGCATTCGACTCGCGAAACAACAGCCCTTACTTTGCCCGGATTACTGCCGAAGTCTTCGCTGCCAACGGATTCCTGGTCTACCTGTTCAGCGAGCTCAGGCCGACCCCGGAACTCTCCTTCACGATCCGCCATTACGGTTGCCGGAGCGGGGTGATGATCACCGCATCGCACAACCCGAAGGAATATAGCGGGTACAAGGCATACTGGGACGACGGGGCGCAGATGATCGAGCCGCATGACCGGAACATGATCTCGGAGGTACAGAAGATCACCTCAGTGGACCAGGTACTCTGGCATGGAAACCCGGAGAACATACGCATCATCGGAGCCGAAACCGACGAAGCGTACTACCAGGAGGTGCTGGCTCTTTCGCTTTCACCGGAGGCGATCCGGCAGCACCACGGCCTGAAGATCGTGTATACCCCCCTCCACGGCACAGGCCGGAGCCTGGTGCCGGAGGTGCTGAAGCGCTACGGGTTCACGGATGTCGGCCTGGTGGAGGAGCAGATGGTGCCGGATGGCAATTTCCCGACGGTCCGCTCCCCGAACCCGGAGGAGCACGAAGCCCTGACCCTGGCTATCCGAAAAGCGGAGGAAACCGGGGCCGACCTGGTCATGGCAACGGATCCTGATGCCGACCGGGTCGGGATCGCTGTCAGGGACCCCAAGGGGAAGATGATCCTGTTGAATGGCAACCAGACAGCTTCGATCCTTTTCTATTATATTCTGAACCGCTGGAAAGAGATGAACCGGATCACCGGTAAGGAGTTCATCGTCAAAACCATCGTTACGTCAGAGTTGCTGCGTGACATTGCACGCTCCTTCAGCGTGGAATCATTCGATGTGCTCACCGGCTTTAAATTCATCGCCGACATCATCCGGCGGAATGAAGGCCAAAAGAAATTCATCGTCGGCGGTGAAGAGAGCTACGGCTACCTCACCGGCGATTTTGTCCGGGACAAGGATGCCGTCAGTTCCTGCGCCATGATCGCCGAAGCTGCTGCATGGACCGCCGGCCGGGGGAAGAGCCTGTTCGATCTCCTGCTGGATATCTACCGGCAATATGCCTTTTATAAGGAAACCCTGATCTCGATTACAAAGAAAGGCATGAGCGGTGCCGAAGAGATCCGGCAACTGATGGCCGGATACCGCACGGCCCCTCCCCCGGAGATCCATGACAGGCGGGTGGTGACGGTCATCGACTACCTTGCGCAAACCTCAACTGATCTCGTGAATGGAATTTCAAGCCCGGTTGGGTTGCCGAAATCCGACGTCCTGCAGTTCATCCTGGAGGATGGCAGCAAGATCAGTGTCCGTCCCTCTGGGACGGAACCCAAGATCAAATTCTATTTCGGCGTAAAGGAACACCTGGACAGCCGGGAGGATTTCGACAAGGTAAATGCCCTCCTGGACGAGAAGATCGATGGGATCATCCGGTCCATGAACCTCAAATGATCATGAACCGTGCCTGGCACGATGTCAGCGGACCTGTACCGGTTATGCCGGCTCCTGTGTTTAGCCGTGGTCTTGGTAATGGGGAGCCACGATCCCCTGGCGGCCCAGCGTACCAGGAAGACGGAACGGGATACCCTGAAACCGGAACAGAGGTCGCAAGAATTTTATGACACTGTTTACAGGAAATTCCAGCGTCACAAGATCACCCGGCTGATCTATCCCATCGCTTTCAGGGCCCCATCCCAGAACAGCAATGATCCGCTTCGGACCGAGCGCAGTGAAATCCCTTATCTGCCCTATGCCGGTAAGGTGATCCGGAACATCACCATCAAAACCCTCGCGCCGTTCGGGACCTCGTTGTCCGACACAGGCTGGAGCGCAAACCTGGGAGCGATCCGGGCGCTGAACAGCGCGCACATCACCACTCAGAATTATGTGGTCCGGCGGGAACTCCGGTTCCGCCGCGGCGATCGTGTGGATCCTCACGTATTCTCCGAAAACGAAAGGAATATCCGGGGCCTGTCGTTCATCGACAATGTCCGGTTCATCATCCGTGAGATCTCTCCAGGAAATGATACGGTCGATGTGCATGTGATCACGAAAGATGTCTGGTCCATCGGATTTCAGTTTAACACGCTGACGCTCTCCAAGGTCAGCATGACCCTGTATGATGCGAACTTCCTGGGCCTTGGCGACAAGGTCAGCCTTCGTTTTTCCATGGAGACTGAACGGGCGCCTTTCTTCCGGATCGACGGGTTCAGTTACACCTATCACAATATCTCGGGCAGTTTCATCAACGGATCCGTAGGCTATTTCCAGGATGATGACGGCAACAGCAACTTCAATATCAATTTCTCCAGGAATTTTTTCAGCAACACGACCCGTTGGGCCGGCATGTTGTCATTTTCCCAGTCAAATAATGCCGATGAACAGCCGGACAGCACCTGGATCCACAGCACTTACCAGGAAGAACTGGCCTGGCTTGGGATTTCCTATCCGGTCAGGGGCACCGGCCGGCAAACCCGCTTGATCCTGGCCGAATCGGTTTATAACAAGTACTTTCTCAACCGCCCTTATGTAACGGCCGCCACCGACCGGTTTTATTTCAATGCAACAAATATCCTCACCGGTCTTTCCCTGTCCTGGAATCAGTATTATACAACATCCTACCTCAAGGAATTCGGCAAGCCGGAAAATATACCTTACGGGCGGCTTATACAGCTTACCATAGGTCCTTCGCTGACGGAATTCGATACGAGGATGTATACCGGGTTAACCCTGGGCGCAGGGAACCTGATCGGCAAAGCGGGATATTTTTCAGCCGGGATCGGCATCGGTGCCTCGATCAACGGGACTCATTACGAGGACGGGGTTTTGAAAGCAACGGCCATCTACATTTCCAACCTCTACACCACGAAAGGCAACCGTTACAAACTGCGTGGCTACCTGACCTCCGGTTATGCCCTGGGATTCAACCGGACGGCAAATAACCAGGATTACGCCGACCTGAATTCATATCTGAATATCTCCGGCCTGTCGGTGGATACGGCATTACAGGGAACCCAATGCCTCGGGGTTCGCACCGGTGTATCGGTTTTCACCCCATGGAAATGGTACGGATTCCGGTTTGCGTTCAACGCCGCAGGCATTTTCGGCATCACAACCCAAACAGTTAACCTGTTCCGTTCAGGAACATTTTATGGCGGATTGTCGGCTGGCATTATGATCAAGAACGACAACCTGGTCTTTCCGCCATTCTATATCCTGTTCACGGTGTTTCCCGGGAACCAGCCTTACGTGCCCGAATTCCGCTTCGATATGACCTCCATCCCGACCTATCAGATCCCCGACTTTGTTCCCGACTATCCCTCTGTGCTGACACTGGATAATTAATTATTTTTACCCTCAAATTGAATGACCATGACGGATCCTGAGAAGAATGCGGAACTGAATCCGGTTGCTGCCAGGAGCGTGCTGGAGATGATCACGGTGGCCAACGATTTCTGCAGCTTCCTTGAAAAATCGGAAGATTGCGACAGACACGCCTTGCTCATTTACCTGCAGCGCGTATTGCCTTTGATCTATATCAAATCGTCCCTTCTTCCGGATGTGGACGTGGAGGATGAAGAGGCGATCGAACATTATGTAACGGAGACGGAGTGGGAAGATCTGTTCAACCTGATGCGTTCGAAATTCGGCAGTGACGACCTCTATTATTACATCGATCATCACGAAAAGACCAACCAGGACGCCATCCGGGCCAGCCTGGCGGAGAATATGGCGGACCTTCACCAGGACATGAAGGATTTCCTGCTTCTCTACCAAAAACCGCTGACCACTTCCAAGCAAAACGCCATCATGGAATGCAAACGGCTTTTTGCCAACCGGTACGGATTCCGGATTGTCAATGCCCAAGCGGCGATCCATTATCTCCTGTACAAGGAAGATCCCTCTGCCGGATTCTCGCAGATGTTCACGGATGATTAGCCGAGCGTTACAGGATCAGATCCCTATTTCTCCGATCTTGCGGCATCGAGCCGGTTGAGTCCGTCGACCGCTTTCGGGTAATTCACCCGGATCTTCAGGGTTTGCCTGTAATCCCGGTAAGCGTCGGCGGTGTTCCCCATCAATTCATTGGCATACCCCCGGTTGTACCAGGCTTCGAAATACTCGGGATCGATTTCGATGGCCCGGGTAAAAAACTGAACCGCTTTCGGGAAATCGTTAATGTATACGAGGTAGATGTACCCAATGTTATACGGTGCGTTCCGGAATGAGGAGTCTACCTGCATGATGCGGGTGTACTGCCGGATCGCCTGGTCAAACTGCCCGTTCTCCTGGTAATACATTCCGAGTTTGTAGAGGGTCTCCTTGCTGGCAGGTTTCACATTTAACGCGTTGTTGTAATAAGCGGGCGCCATGGGATCGTTCTTCAGGGCGAACAGATCCCCGAGCAAGGCATAGGCTTCGAAATAACCCTGATCCTGATCCACTGCGATCATCAGATCGCCTGCGGCGTGGAGGGTATCTCCCTGTTCAAGCAACGCATTGGCTCGGGTAAAATAGGCCTGCGGATTGATCTTGCTGACCAACAGCGCCTGCCCGACATAATCGTATGTCTTCGGGTAATCCTTCATGATCAGGCTGAACTTGGCGAGCTTGATCAGAACTTCGTTGTTCCGTGGCCCGAGAACATAGGCTTTGTCAAGGGCTTCTCCGCACAGCTGGGGCTGACCGGTGAAGAGATAGATATCCGAAAGCGTCAGGTAGTATAAAGGATTCTTGCCTTGGAGTGAAATGGCTTTCCGGATATCGGCTAGGGCTTTGTCGAAACTCTGGTCATTCTGGTAAATCTGCGCTCTCCGGTAATACAGGTCGGCATTGTCGGGATGACCGGCAATCTGTTCGTTCAGGCTGGTCAGAACTGCCTGGAGGCTGTCGGCTGCCGACATCTTCCCCTTCTCCTTCCCCCGGCCGCATGAGCCCAGGAAAAGAAGAAGGAGAAGCAGCGGGATGAGGGGAAACCGCAGATCAGTTTTTCGCATTCTTCAGCGCCTCCCTGATCTTCTGTTCCAATTCATCGGCCAGTTCGGGGTTGTCCTGTAGCAGTTTCTTCACCGCATCGCGTCCCTGGCCGAGTTTCGTTTCGCCATAGCTGAACCATGAGCCGCTTTTCTTAATGATGTTCATCTCCGCGGCCAGGTCGATGATCTCGAACGGCCGGGAGATCCCTTCTCCGAAAATGATATCGAATTCCGCTTTCTTGAAAGGCGGCGCCACTTTATTCTTGACGACCTTGACCTTAACCCGGTTGCCCACTGCGTCCTCGCCTTCCTTCAGCTGGTTCATCTTCCGGATATCCAGCCTGACCGAAGCGTAGAACTTCAGGGCGTTCCCGCCCGTCGTGGTTTCCGGGTTGCCGAACATGACCCCGATCTTCTCCCGGAGCTGGTTGATGAAGATGCAGCAGGTGGCGGTTTTGGAGATGGTGGACGTCAGTTTCCGGAGGGCTTGCGACATCAGGCGGGCCTGGAGTCCCATCTTCGAATCTCCCATCTCTCCTTCGATTTCGCTCTTCGGGGTCAGCGCGGCAACCGAGTCGATCACGATGATGTCGATCGCGCCGGAGCGGATCAGGTTTTCCGTGATCTCGAGCGCCTGTTCGCCGTTATCGGGTTGGGAAACCAGCAGGTTTTCCACATCCACACCGAGCTTCTGGGCATAGAAACGGTCAAAGGCGTGTTCGGCGTCAATAAAGGCTGCAATGCCTCCCTGGCGCTGCGACTCCGCGATGGCATGGAGGGCAAGCGTGGTTTTTCCGGAGGATTCCGGTCCGTAGATCTCGATCACCCTTCCCTTGGGCAGTCCGCCGATACCCAGTGCCGCATCCAGCCCGATGGATCCGGTCGAGATCACCTCCACATTCTCCACGGCATTGTCGCCCAGCTTCATGATCGTTCCGCGTCCGTAAGTCTTTTCCAGCTTGTCGAGGGTCAGCTGCAACGCTTTCATTTTCTCCTTGTTCACTTCTGCATCTTTACTCATAATTCAATGGTTTTAATGGTTATACCTTATCCTCCAGGATCTGTGCGGCATGATTCTTGGTATCGACCTTGGTGATGATGCGTTCGATCCTTCCCTCCTCCGAGATAATGAACGTGGTCCGGATGATGCCTTCATATTCCTTGCCGTAATTTTTTTTCATGCCCCAGGCACCGTAATCCCTCAGGATTTTCTTCCCTTTATCCGGAATGAGGGGAAAAGGTAATGCAAACTGTTCAATAAATTTTTTATGGGATTTTTCGTCATCTGCGGAAACCCCAATGATTTTATAGCCTTTCTTTAACAAGGCATGGTAATTATCGCGCAGGCTGCAGGCTTCCGCGGTACAACCCGGCGTATTGTCCTTTGGATAGAAGTAAAGCACGACTTTGGATCCCCTGAACTTTTTCAGGCTGATCTCACGGCCGTCCTGGTCAACGGCTTCTATTTCGGGGGCGATATCGCCCGGCTTGAGGTGGGTCATATTCGTTCGTTGTTCGTTGTTCGTTGTTCGATTCTCGATCTTCGCTGATCACTCCCTCCGGCCCTCAGTAATCGGCATCCAAAAGTATGATTTCCTTCTCTCTTTGTTAATGAATCCGAATAAGTTTTTATTAACAAAATCAGTCTTTCCCGTTCTTTTCGAAGTATTTGCAGAAGGGAGCAATTCCGCACTCCCCGCATTTCGGCTTGCGGGCCATGCAAACATATCTTCCGTGAAGGATCAGCCAGTGATGAGCCAGGGGGATCAGGTGTTCCGGGATATGTTTCACCAGTTGCAACTCGGTCTGGAGCGGATTTTTCGCGCCTGTGGTCAGGCCGATGCGCGCTGCCACCCGGTGCACATGCGTATCCACCGCCAGGGCGGGCTTGTTGAACAGGACCGAGGCCAGCACATGCGCTGTCTTCCTCCCGATACCCGGAAGTTTCTGCATCTCCTCCGGGTCCTCCGGGAGCAGGCCGTCGTAATCGGCAACCAGCTTCCGGGCCATCCCCAGCAGGTTCCTGGCCTTATTATTGGGATAGCTGCAGCTTTTGATCAGCTCAAAAACCTCTTCCTGGTCAGCTGCCGCAAGCTTCCTTGGGGTTGGGAATTTCCTGAAAAAGCCGGGCGTGATCAGGTTCACCCGCTTGTCCGTGCACTGCGCCGACAAGATGGTCGCCACGGCCAGCTGGTAAGGATCACGGTAATGCAGTTCGGTTTCGGCCACCGGCATATGTTCACTGAACCAGGCAATCACCTGTTCAAAACGCGCTTTTTTCTGCATGTCGAGGATTTGGACAAAGGTAAGGGATTTGAGGAAAGGATGAGGAGATGTCATGATGAGTGGATGTTTGAATTGGTGGTGACCAAGGGACCAGGGTACCAGGGGACATGGGGATCCGGATCGTCCAAACTTTTTACACCCTGTCCACTTTTTATACATATTAATATCCAGCAAATTATCTTTATAGTTGATAATCAGACATATATATATACGGCATACTTTTTGATGCTTTTTCAGGCCTTCAGCAGGGAATAAAATGAATGCCTCCGTCAACGGTAAACTAAGTCTCCGGGAGCAAGCCATCGTCAGGTTGGTCGCACAGGCGAAATGCCGTAAGACCATTGCCACCGAGTTGAAGATGTCCATCCATACCGTGGACACCCATTTGCGCCATATTCACTTGAAAACCAATACACATTCTCTTCCCGAATTACTGGTCTGGGCTTTGAATGGCACCGATGGACGTGCCTATCCGGCTTATTGACCTCCCTCCTTGACTCAATTCATTTATTTTTTTAACCATAAGCACCAAAAAAGGGTTCTGTGATGTACATTTGTATTTTTAATTAATCTAAATAAAATTTTATGAAACTCAGCCTGTCTGTTATTGCCATCATAATCCTGTCCTGCAACCTGCAGGCACAGGCTCCGAAGGAAGCCCCGGATATCCGCATTCCGCTGATCGGCGAGCATGCTCCCTCCTTCACAGCACAAACCACGAAAGGGAAACTGACCTTCCCCGACGACTACTTCCGGAAGTGGAAGATTTTATTCAGCCACCCGGGTGATTTCACGCCTGTCTGCAGTACCGAACTGCTCGAACTGGCATCAATGCAGGATGATTTCAACAAACTGGGCACGAAGTTGGTCGTTATCTCGACCGACGGCCTCAACAGCCACCTGGAATGGGTCCGGTCCCTCGAATCCATTAAATACAATGACCGCGGACCGTACCTGATCGATTTCCCGCTGGTGGCCGACCCCACCCTGGAGATCTCCAGGAAATACGGGATGGTCAACCCGGAACAACCCTCCACGCGGGATGTGCGGGGGGTATTCATCATCGATCCGGATGACCGGATCCAGGCCTTTTTCTTTTACCCGACCTTCACAGGAAGGAACCTGGAGGAGATCAAGAGAACCCTGATCGCCATGCAAACCGCGACAGAACAGAACCTGCTGACGCCAGCCAACTGGCAGCCCGGACAACCCCTGCTGATCAACAGTCCCGCCTCAAGCGCAGAAGCCGCGAAGCTGGCGGAAAAACGTGATCCGGATCTCTACTCGCTTACATGGTACCTGTGGTTTAAGAAGATGCCGTGAAGGGTGACCAGGTGACCGGGTGACTTCGTATTTTTGCAGGATGCAGAGCCTGGAGACCGATGTGGTGATTGCCGGGGCAGGACCGGCGGGGGCGACGATGGCGCTGATGCTGGCCGGGTCGGGCCTGAAGGTGATGATCGTTGACAAGGACCGTTTTCCGCGAAACAAGATATGCGGCGATGCCCTCAGCGGGAAGGTGTTAAGTATCCTGAAACGGATGCCTGGAGATGCCTGGAACCGTTTTCTGTCCAATGTGCCTAAAACCCCGGCATACGGCATCCGGTTCATTTCCCCCGGAATGTATGACTGGGACTTCAGATTCACTACAGATGATTCCACGTCATCTTTGGGCTATATTTGTCCGCGGCGGACATTTGACGCATTCCTGGTATCTGAGCTGAAGCGACACGATGACATCCGTCTTCTTGAGGGAGAGACAGCCAGAAGCCTGGAGCATGACAGCGATTCCGTCTCCTTGATTACAGATCATTACCGGATCCGGGGCCGGATCCTGGCAGGAGCGGATGGGGTTCATTCGATCGTACGGTCGACCCTGACAGGGGCAAAGCGGGAGACCGATCAGCTTTGCACAGGTATCCGGGCTTACTATGAAGGTGTAACCGGGTTCCGGGGGAATGGGTTTATCGAACTCTTCTTCATCAGGGAACTCCTCCCCTTTTATTGTTGGATCTTCCCCGAAGCGGACGGGAAGTGCAATGTCGGACTGGCCATGGCCCGCCGGTCGATTTCCGTACAAAAAGTCAATCTTGGAGAGGTGCTGGAACGGATCACCAGGACACACCCGGGCATCGCCCCGCGGTTTGCATCAGCCCGCCTGTCGGGCAAGCCGGAAGCTCACTCCCTGCCCCTGGGCATGCCTCCCGGGCCGTTTTCGGGCGACCGTATTCTCCTGCTCGGGGATGCCGCTTACCTGGTGGATCCGTTTACCGGAGAGGGGATCGGTAACGCGATGGCCAGCGGGGAAGTGGCTGCAAGAGTGGTGAACACGTGTGCCGGAACGGGAGATTATTCAGCCCGTTCATTACACGCGTATGACCGGCAACTGATGCGCAGGTTGGGAAGGGGTTTACGCATTTCAGCCCTCCTGAACAGGCTGGCCCGAAATCCTTCACTGTTTGATTTTGCAGTAAATGGCATGAAAAAAAACAAGGCCTTTCGCGGTCTGGTCCTTACTTTCCTCTACCCAGGATCGTGACTGTTCCCCGGAAGATGTCGTCGTCCCATTTGCCTTTACAGGTCAGCAGATAGAAGTACACGCCATCGGGCAGATTGCCCCCATCCCAGGCTCCGCTTTCATAATCTTTCCGGGAATAGACTTTCTTGCCCCAGCGGTCCCAGACCAGGAATTCAGTCCCCATGTATACAAGCCGGTAATCGAACGTTTCAGCCTCCCCGTCGACGAGGATCTCAAATGTTTCATTGTATTCATCGCCGTTCGGGGTCAGCGCCATCGGGATCTTTAGTTTGGCCGTTC
>DAIRDK010000079.1:0-11070 GCA_036796175.1 Bacteroidales bacterium
GGTGACAAAGTAACAAAGTGACAAGGGGACAAGGTTTTTAAAGGATGGACGTTACCGGTTTTTTTTAATCTTTGCGTTTTTAATTGATAAGATAATGAACGGCGATCCCAGGTTATACAGGATCCTTGAAGAGTTAGCCATCCCCTTTGCCTGTTATGAGCATCCGCCGGCACCTACGATTGAAGAGGCACGCAAGTATTGGGTCGACATTGAAGCGACCCATTGCAAGAACATCTTCTTCAGGAACCACAAGGGAAACCGCCACTATCTCGTCATTCTCGAGCACACGCGCGACCTGAAGATCCGGGACCTGGAACAGCGGCTGCGTCAGGGAAAACTTACCTTCGCGTCGGATGAGCGACTTATGAAACACCTCGGGCTGACTCCGGGGTCCGTGTCCCCATTCGGCCTGATCAACGATGCGTCTCACCAGGTTCATCTCTTCCTGGACAAGAATCTGAAAAATTCGCAGAAGATCAGCTTTCATCCCTGTATCAATACGGCCTCGATCGTGATCTCCTATCCGGATTTCGAGAAATTTCTCGCATGGACGGGCAACAGCTACGAATATGTTTCCCTCTATGATGATTGAGAAAGATCAGCTCCTTCTATCCGTTTAGCCCGTTACGGGGAAGGCTCAACCAGGTGGAATACGGTCCCCATTACCAGAAGGCATAAATCCCCCGGATACGGACTTAACAGGTGAAAATCGGCAATTCACCGATTTGTCCTTTCCGGGCCTATTACATGAGGGTACTTTTGCCACGTAATGATTTTTGTTTACTTTTAATCTTTAAACCATGGAAGCCAACAACACGAATCAGAACCCCAGGATGACCAAAAAAGTTGCGTTTGGAATGGTCATCCTGCTTGCAGGCTTAACTCTCCTGGCTTACAACTTTGGCATCATAACCCACCACTGGAAGAACATCTTCTTCTCCTGGCAGATGCTGCTGATCGTCATCGGAGTGATCAGCCTCATGAGCCGCGACAACTGGGTCCCGGGCGTTATCCTCATTTCCGTGGGCGGATTTTTCCTTCTGCCCAGGTTATTTTTTCTTCCCGATAATTTCGTCCATAATTTCTGGCCACTCGTACTGATCGCCGCAGGCTTGTTGCTCATCTTCCGGATATTTCCCACCAGCCGGGTATACCGTCACATGAAGACAGACCAGAACAGGATCTCGCACGAAGGCGTGATCCATGAAGAAGTGGTCTTCGGGGATACCAAGCAACGCGTTACAAGCCAGGATTTCCGCGGAGGCATGGTCCATTGCGTATTCGGCAATATCGAGCTTGACCTCACCCAGGCCAGGCTGGCCGAAGGGACTCATGTGCTCGAACTCAGCGTGGTGTTCGGTGGAATAACCGTGGTCGTTCCATCCGATTGGAAAGTAGAAATGAAAATGTCGTCGGTGCTTGGAGGCTTCGCTGACAAGCGGGTCTATGTCAAGGAACAGATTGATACATCAAAGGTGCTGATCGTCAAGGGGAATGCAGTGTTTGGAGGCGGTGAACTGAAAAGCTATTAAAACGGAATTCTATGCTCCACCCGGTCTTCCGGAATACCAGGTCATTGATTCTGTATACAATGGTGTGGATCGCGGTCATTGCGGTCCACTTCATTGTTCTTTATTTCTTCTATGGCCTGCCGTTCAGGTATGCCATTGCCGATAGTATCGTATTCAATTTGACGTTCGCGTTCAACGCACTGTTTCTCTGGTTCGTCGTCAGATACAGCCCCCCCCGTACAGGTTCTGCCTGGAACATCCTGTTCAATCATGTGAGTTCCGCAGCTCTCATCCTGGTGGTCTGGCTGGGGATCTCATACCTCGTTCTTAACCTGCTGTTCTCAGCTGATGCCCAATACATGGCATTCGTCAGAGATTCCATTCCCTGGCGAACGATCATCGGCATGATGTTCTACCTACTGACCGGCCTGGCCTATTACCTGGTGATCATGTACGGAAACCTCCAGGAAAAGCTGAAAGCGGAAGCAAGGCTAGCCGAACTGCTGAAGGAATCGGAACTGAACGTGCTGAAATCCCAGATCAATCCCCATTTCCTGTTTAACAGCCTGAACTCGGTTTCTTCACTCACAATAACCAACCCGGAAAAAGCGCAGGAAATGGTGATCCGGCTCTCCGACTTCCTGAGGTACAGCGTTTCTGCAAATACGAACCGCTTTGTACCGTTGCGGAAGGAACTGGAAAATATTCAGCGGTACCTGGAGATCGAGAAAGTGCGCTTCGGAAAAAAACTGGAATATGTGAACCATATTGAAGAGGCGTGCCAGGATGCCATGATCCCCGCCATGCTTCTCCAGCCCCTGTTCGAAAATGCGATCAAGCACGGCGTTTATGAAAGTACAGGGACCGTGTGTGTCGAAACCTCCTGCTCGTCGCAGCCGGGGATTACGGTGATCACGATGGTCAATGATTTCGATCCGGACGCTCCCCGGAGGACGGGCACGGGAACCGGACTGTCGAACATCCGTGAACGGCTTAAACTGCTCTATCACCGTGCCGACTTACTGGAATATCGCGTGGAAGGAAACAAATTCCGAGTCAATCTTAAAATCCCTAATGAACATGAGTAATTACAGGACCCTCGTCATCGACGATGAAGCACCCGCCCGGGAGATCATCAAGAAGTTCCTCTCATACCACGAAGAGTTTGAACTGATCGGAGAATTCGAAGACGGATTCAGCGGATTGAAAGGGATCCGGGAACTCAGTCCCGATCTCGTGTTCCTCGACATCCAGATGCCGCGTCTGACCGGCCTTGAACTTCTTGAACTGCTGGAAAAGCCGCCGGTGATCATATTCAGCACCGCATACGATCAATATGCCCTCAAGGCGTTTGAGATGAGCGCTACCGATTACCTGCTGAAACCCTATTCCAGGGACCGCTTCGAACAGGCCATCGTCAAGGCGTTGCAAAAGCTGAAGACCGGAACCGACACCCAGGCGCCGGTGCAGTCGCTGGTGAATACATTGGAGAACAGCGACGAGATCATCCACCGCATCGCGGTCAAGATCAAGCATAACGTCCATGTGATCCCGACCCAGGATATTACTTTCATCGAAGCGGAAGGGGACTATGTGATGATCCATACGGCCCAGGGCAAGTACCTGAAGGAAAAAACCATGAAGTACTTCGAAACGCACCTGGATCCCACCCTGTTTAGCCGGATTCACAGATCCTTCATCGTCAACCTGAACGGTATCGCCCGGCTCGAACTGTATGATAAGGAGCAGTACGTGGTCAAGCTGAAGGACGGAAATACACTGAAAGCAAGCTCGGCAGGATATAAAACGCTGAAGGAAAAATTAAACCTTTGATCTTATTTAATTTCATATGAACCTGATCACACTGACTGAATTCATTATCGACCGCCAGCACGAGATCCCCTCGGCCACCGGGGAGTTCTCAAGGCTTCTGAACGATATCGGAACCGCCGCCAAATTCGTAAACCGCGAAGTGAACCGGGCCGGACTGGCAGACATACTGGGCATGGAGGGCACTACGAATGTTCAGGGGGAACACCAGAAAAAACTGGATGTCTTTGCCAACAACCAGTTCATCAATGCCCTCAGGGCAGGCGGGCAGTGCGCGGCTATCGCTTCTGAGGAAAACGAAGAGATCATCATCCTGGATAATCCCGTCTCGAATAAGGCGAAATACGTGGTGGCCATCGATCCGCTGGACGGTTCATCCAATATCGAATCGAATGTCTCCATTGGAACCGTCTTCTCGATCTATAGAAGGATCAGCGAAATCGGGTCGCCTGCCACGGTCCATGACCTCCTGCAGCCAGGCATTCGGCTCCTCGCTTCGGGTTACGTCATCTACGGCTCTTCGACCATGCTCGTGTATACAACCGGACACGGGGTCAACGGCTTTACGCTCGACCCGTCTGTGGGCCTGTTTATCCTTTCGCATCCCGGGATCCGCTACCCGGAGACCGGTAAGATCTATTCGGTCAATGAATCGAACTTCATTTATTTCCCTGAAGGGATCAAAGGGTATATCAATTTTTGCCACGAAGACGATAAGCAAACAGACCGGCCCTACATCACCAGGTATATCGGTTCCATGGTGGCGGATATCCACAGGAATCTGCTGGTGGGAGGAATTTTCATGTATCCCGGGACGAAGAAAAATCCCGGGGGAAAATTACGCCTGCTCTACGAATGCAAGCCGATGGCTTTTATTGCCGAGCAGGCCGGCGGGAAAGCCTCCAACGGATATCAGCGGATCCTGGAGATCGAGCCGGCCGACGTACATGAGCGGTCGCCGTTCTTCGCAGGTCCGACAGCGATGGTGGAGAAACTGGAAGAGTTCCTCAAACTGTATGGATCTTGATGAAATTGGTGCCGCCCGGTATCCCTCCCGGCACTCCTCCGAGCACAACGATTTTATCCTCTTTGGCCACGGCTCCATTGGCTAAAAGGGTGTTGGCGGCCAGTTCTGTAAGTTCGGCAAAGGTATGTGACTTTTCGGTCACCAGCATAGGCGTAATCCCCCACAGGAGGTTCAGCCCATGGTACACTTGCGGGTTCGTCGTGATGGCGAAGATGGGAATTTTCGGACGTTCGGCTGCCACATACACCGCGCTGCGGCCGCTGGCCGTCAGCACGGCGATACACTTCGGATGAACCACACGGGCGATCGTATTGGCGGCTTCGCTGAGCGCCATGATGTCGAGGTTCCCTTCCGGGGGATAAGTGCGGAATTCGATCCGGGCTTCCACTTCCCTGGCGATCTTCGACATCATTTCCACGGCTTTTACGGGAAATTCGCCCGCAGCTGTTTCACCTGACAGCATGATGCAGTCGGTGCCGTCGATGATGGCGTTGGCCACGTCGCTGGCTTCGGCCCGGGTAGGCCGGGGCTCATGGATCATGCTTTCCAGCATCTGGGTGGCGGTAATGACGGGTTTGCCGTGGCGGTTGCAAAGTTCAATGATGTGTTTCTGGATCAGCGGGACCCGCTCCGGACTCAGTTCTACACCCAGATCCCCGCGGGCCACCATGATCCCGTTCGATTCGCCGATGATCTCTTCAAGGTGCTCGACCGCCTGCGGTTTTTCGATCTTGGCGATGACCGGCTTGCGGTACCCTTTGCCGGTTATGAATTGCTTAAGTTCACGGATATCCCCGGCGGTTCTGACAAAGCTGAGCGAAATCCAGTCGACACCCTGATCCAGTCCGAAGGCCAGATCCTTAAGGTCTTTTTCCGTCAGCGAGGGCAGTTTCAGCTTCAGGTCAGGAAAATTCACCCCCTTCCTGGTTTTCAGCAGGCCTCCCTGGACGACGCGGCACCGGATCTCTTTCCCCTCGATCTTTTCGATGGTCATCTCCAGCAACCCGTCATCGAGGAGGACCTGCATCCCCGGGCCGGCCTCTTCGGCCAGGAAAGGGTAGTCGATCGGGATCACCTCCGCCGTTCCGACCCGGTCCATATCGGGAGAAAGCGTAACGATGCCGTCCTTTTTCAGCATAACCTGCCCCTCTTCCAGTTTGCCGACACGGATCTTCGGGCCCTGGAGATCCTGGAGGATGGTGACCGGTTTCCCGGTGTCGCTGCTGATGGAACGGATATTCCGGATCACCCCGGCATGATCTTCGTAACTGCCGTGGGAAAAATTCAGCCGGGCAACATCCACACCGGCCAGGATCAGCTTCCGGATCATCTCAGGACTGTTGCTGGCTGGCCCGATCGTCGCAACGATCTTGGTCCGTCGGAATTCGCTCATCAGGGATCGTTTATGGAAGACTTGCTTTAAAATCACCGTAGCGGCTTTCGAATGTTCCGCCATGAACCCCGCCAAGGGCCTGGAAG
Source organism: Bacteroidales bacterium (assembly GCA_036796175.1). GTDB lineage: Bacteria > Bacteroidota > Bacteroidia > Bacteroidales > FEN-979 > DAIRDK01. The sequence continues at coordinate 5,848 of DAIRDK010000079.1, forward strand.
TTATCGTTGATCCGTTCCAGGCGGTCTTCGGGCGACGGGTGCGTGCTAAGGAACGTCGGTACGGTCGGCTGGCCTTCGAGTTTGGTGAAGAAATCGCCCAGGCTGGCTGCATCTTCTTCCGTCACATACAGATACTTAACAGCATACTCATCGGCTTCGTACTCATCCTGCCTGCTGAATGCCAGCGTGGAGAGGCCGGCTGCCAGGTCGGCTGCGATCTGGGCGATCGCACTGGGGTTGTTACCGAGGGCGATCTGGAGGAGCAGATCGATGCCGTAGGCCACGGTCAGCTGGTCGGTGGTGTGCCTGCGGTCGGCATGCGCCATCTCGTGGGCCATGACCCCGGCGAACTGGGCCTCGTTGTCGAGAAGCTTGATGATGCCGGTATAAAAGTAGGTCGAACCGCCGGGCAGACAGAATGCGTTGACCACCGTGTCGTTCCGGATGATCGTGCATTTCCAGCTAAACTTGTTGGCATAGGTCAGTTTCCCTGAGGCCAGGATCGTGTTGCGGATCCGGTACAGGTGCTGGTACGCGGTCGCATACTGGACGGAATCCAGGATGGGGAATTCCTGGGGGTTGGCCCTGATCTGTTCATCGGCCTGCTGTCCCAGGGCGATGTCGTCATCAACGGTAAAGATGTTAATGCTGTTGTCTTCACCGCATCCCGGGAACAGGGTCATGAGTAAAACGATCGGGACAGAAAGGAACAAGGAGATACGTTTTTTCATGGCAGCATGTTTTTCTCAAAAATACGGATTTTTAACGGAAACGATCAGTTGTTTTTAACCACGACGGGAATTCCGTTGTAACAGCCGTAGCCTCCGATTTTTTCGATGTTGACATTCAGGGTTTCGTCAAAGCCCTTGATGACCACGTCGACTGTTCCGTCGGGATGGACCGGGAGCGTCAGTTTGGGTTGTTCAGGGGAATTGGCGACAGCCGCGGGGATCAAACGGAGATTCTGTAAAGTGAGGAGAACCAGGCAGGCTGCAATGACCGTCAGCACGGCTTTGAGGTAGAGGTCTGTTTTCATGGTTTGAGTTTTTTCCCAAACCTATTAAAAAAAGGAATACCAAAACACACCCACACCCACACTCACACTCACACCCTCTTCGTGGGATGTACAAGATTCGAACTTGTGACCCCCGCCCTGTCAAGGCGATGCTCTAAACCAACTGAGCTAACATCCCGGGTTTGCGGCGGCAAATTTAAACCTTTCCCCGGAGAAATCAAACATCAATCATTTTTCATTGCTCATTGCCATTGCTCACTGCTCATTGACAAACACCCCCAGGATCTCTCCGTAATACACCATATGAAAATCCTTCTTGGGATAATACCGCTTGATGATCCTCGGGTCGAGGGTCGCAGGATCGAGCCGGTGTTTGTGGATGATCCGGCATTCGTAATGGAATGCCGCTTCCCGGATATGCGGTGTCCGGATGAGCATGCCTTGTTCCAGCCGGAACCCGCAGGTCGCGAGTTTGTCGGTGTCACGGCCCGACCGGGTTCCGCAAATCGCCAGTTCCTTGGCGTATTTCTCCGTAAAGAAGCAAACGGAGAAGTCTGCCGCCTGTTCCATCAGGCCGAAGGTAAACCGCGTTGGCCTGACCAATACCTGCATGACCGGAAGGCCCCAGATGATGCCCAGGGTTCCCCAGCCGATGGTCATGGGATTGGGAGGTGTGCCGGCTACCAGCAAGGCGCCGTCGCCCGAGAGCTTTTCGGTGGTCTCCCGGAAAAGTTCGAAAGGTTTGATTTGGGTTCGCATAACTTTAGCAAAGATATTTTGATTATTTCAAAAGATATACTAATTTTGCAGCCCTTTTGAAACCGAAGTATTCATTTTTAAAGAAAGAGAGCGTAAACGAATGATCATTGTACCTGTTAAAGAAGGCGAAAGCATCGACAGAGCATTAAAGAAGCTGAAACGGAAGTTTGAGAAGACCGGCGTGGTGAAAGAGCTGCGCGAGCGTCAGAAATTTACAAAACCGTCTGTGAAGAGAAGGGACAGCGTTCAGAGGGCCATTTTCATCCAGCAGCTTCAGCAGGCCGAACAGGGCAAGTAAGAGTTTTTAACTCTTATTAAGAGAAGAAATTTTGCAACGGATAAATAACATTGTATATTTATCCGTCGGTTGAAAGCCATTGCAGGATTTCTTCTTTTTTTTTGATGTGAAGGAAGGTTTCATTCAATATATACAATACGAAAAGCGGTACTCCCCGCACACTGTGCTCGCCTACAAGAACGATCTTGAGCAGTTCTTCCGGTTCCTTGCGGAAAGATACCAGATCGAAGACGTTCAGGAAGTGACTCATCAGATGGTTCGTTCCTGGCTGGCAGAGTTGATGGAGCATGAGGTTACACCGAGGTCGGTCAACCGCAAGCTGACCACTTTAAAATCCTTTTTCAGGTATCTGATCAGAGACGGCTCCATCCTAGTGAACCCGATGGCCAAGGTCACATCCCCAAAGATGGCTAAAAGGCTTCCGGTCTTTGTCGAAAAAGAAAAGATGGAGCTCGTCTTTACGGAAGTCGATTTTGGTGGTGGCTATCCCGGAATGCGTGACCGTTTGATCGTGGAGCTTTTTTACGCTACGGGCATGCGTCTGTCGGAACTCGTCGGATTGAAGGAAGCCGATGTGGATCTTCATGCCGGTACGATCAAGGTACTGGGCAAACGTAATAAAGAGCGATTGATCCCGTTAGGTAATAGTGTGAAAGAGCTGATTCAGGCCTACCTTGCTGAAAAGAAAGAGTTTAACTCCGATTACCTGTTCCTGACGGATAAAGGCAGGAGGATCTATCCCCGGATGGTACACCGGATTGTTACCGGGATCCTGGGAAAGGTGACCACTCTCGGCAAGAGAAGTCCGCATGTGCTGAGGCACACATTCGCGACCCATCTGCTGAACAACGGAGCCGATCTGAATGCGGTCAAGGAACTTCTTGGTCATGCAAATCTTTCGGCCACACAGATTTATACTCATAATACGATTGAAAAACTGAAAAAAGTATATAAACAAGCCCATCCAAGGGCATAAAAAAAGGAGGTTGTGATGAACGTAAAGATCAACTCAGTGCATTTTAAAGCAGATAAAAAACTCGAAACCTTCATAAAAGACAAGCTTCAGAAAATGCCGTCTTTTTATGACGGGGTCATCGGAAGCGAGGTGATGCTGCGGGTTGAAAATTCTGAAAACAGGGAGAACAAGATCGTGGAAGTACGGCTGGTGATCAGGGGCAATGATCTGTTCGTCAAAAAGCAATCGAAAACCTTCGAAGAAGCTACCGATCAGGCGGTTGAGGCGCTGAGAAAGCAATTGGTCAGGCATAAGGAAAAGGTCAGGGGGATGTAATCCCCGGGTATCATACGTTAAAAGCCGGTTATACAAACCGGTTTTTTTATTTTTCATTATGGAAAAGTCTTGGAATCAACCCGGTAGCCGTCAATGTTAATAACCAGGTTCACAACTACTGAAGAATTATTCATTTCATTAGGGTGAAAACCAAACATATTTTTTATTTTTGCCTGGCACAACTAAACACACACAACATGAGAACCGGATTTAGTACGAAGTTCGTCCCGACATCGTTGCTATTTCTTTTACTACAAATAGGCGCGGTTTGGGCTGATCCCCCGGGTCCTCCGGGACCAGGAGGAAACCCGGCAGGCGACGGCGGCGTGCCCGTCGGAACGCCCATTGATGACACAACAATTGTTTTATTGTGTGTTGCAATTTGTTATGGGGTTTATAAACTGATCGAGTTCAGGAGGAACCGGTTAAGAAATTTAACGGCAGAATAGGAAGCGGTCGGTCCTTACATAACAGAATAGGGAAACGTAGAAACTTTTTCGACATTTTTGACGTATACAGGGAGAAAACGCTACTTTTTTTTGTACCTTTCGCCCGATTTTAACAGCCGATGAAGAACTTCTATCTTTCGCTTTTATTGTTTGTCACTCCTTTCCTGCTGCTTGCGGATCCCCCTGGTCCCCCGGGACCCGGAGGAAACCCTGGCGGTTCGGGAGGCGTACCGGTCGGTTCGCCTATCGATTCCTTAACGATTGTGCTCCTGGTCATCGCTGCCGGGTACGGAATCTATAAGCTCGTGGAATTCAGAAAAAACAGGAAGATCGATCACCTGAAACAATAAATTGTTAAGAGATCAGAATGTTCTGTTTATCAGGATGTAATAATTTATCATAATATCTTTTACCTAATTTTTTTAACGAAAGAGTACATTTTCATTCATGTCTTATTATATTGCGCCATAATTGTCAAACAGATCCTATGAAAAAAGTTATTTTATCACTCATCGTGAGCTTGTCACTGGCCGTTGCTGTATTTGACGCAAAAGCTGACCCTCCGGGTCCTCCGGGACCAGGCGGTAATCCCGGCGGTGGCGGCGGTGTGCCCGTCGGATCGCCAATTGACGGCGGAGTCACGGCACTGCTGGTCATGGGACTTGCTTACGGCGGGGTTAAACTCGTTCAGAAAAACAAACAAAAACCCGAAATCAAATAATGGATACCCATATGACCCGGAAAACATATACACCATTCACAAGCTGTATGATTAAACCCTTATTGTCATGCCTGCTTGTATTGCTGTTTGCTGCCTCCGCAGGGTTTGCCCAGGGAACCTTCATCAAAAGTGGGACAACGATGAAGATCAGTACGGGAACAACCGTATTCGAATCCGGCGGCATGACCCTGGATGCACCAACCAGCGGCCCATCCACACTGACCAATGACGGTACCCTCATCGTAAAAGGGAATTTTACCAACAACAATACTTCCGAAAGCAGCCTGGGTTCAGGCACCATCTCCTTCGAAGGGACTTCCGCACAGACTATCAGCGGACCGAATGTGTTCGGCACACTGAAGATCAACAACACGGCGGGAGTCAGCTTCACGGGAACCTATGACAGCCAGGTCAGCACGGCGCTTAACCTCACTGCCGGACTGCTGACTCTCGGGAGCCGCAACCTGTTGCTCCTGGGTTCCGCAGCCATTGTCGGAACACCCGACGCCACCAAAATGGTTGTGGCTTCAGGCACTGGGGAACTGAGGAAACGCTGGAGCGGAAACGGGAGCTTTACGTTCCCGGTCGGCGATAACACCGGTTCGGCAGAGTACTCTCCCGTTACCCTTAACTTTACTTCCGGCACTTATCCGGGATCAAACTACATCGGCGTTTCCCTTGTCGATGCCG
>DAIRDK010000080.1:0-11066 GCA_036796175.1 Bacteroidales bacterium
CCTTTCAGTCGTGACAACATCGGATCGTCAGAGATCCTCTCGGCTTTCATGTCGGGCAGGATCCGGTAAAGCCGGCCATCCGACAGGCAATAGCCGCTGTCGACATAATCGACCATTTCCTTGTTGTTCCGGATGAATACGACGGAACGGCTGCTGCGGAACGAGGCGGTAGTGTCCATTCCGGGGCTGATCCAATGCGCCAGGGGGTGGGTCTCGATGCCGTATCTGTTCTTCAGCATGGCCAGGACGGAGGGCGTGACATCGAGATGGGTCAATACGGACTGGAATTCTTTTGCCGACTTCAGCATGGGCGAATAGATGATGAAGGGAACGCGGAATCGTTCCATCGGCGAGTACCATCCTGTATTCAGTTCCGGAAGGGAATGGTCTCCCGTGATGAAAAAAATGGTGTTGTTAAATCCGGGACGTTTCCTGTACTCATTGAAAAAGGTCCGGAGTGCGTCATCCGTGTACAGGATCGTGGTGTAGATGTTGCTGTATTTGCCCGCCTCGGCCCGGCCTGCCGCGTCGAGTCCGAGTTCGTCCAGCCGCCTGAGGTATCGGGCGTGATACCGTTCCTGTCCCGGCGGGGTGAACGGGGCATGCATAGATAAAGTCAGATAGATATCCAGGTACGTACCTGCATTCATCGAATCCATCACCTCGAACGACCTGCGGAACATTTCGTGGTCGGGATAGCCCCAGGTGAACCCGCTCGCAGCTTTCGTCTGTGCCGCATAGCCGGGTCCCCACGTGGTCAGGATATACCCGGTATTGTTTCTCCTCAGGAAGTTGTCCATCTGGTTGAAAGAAGGATCGCCGCCGTAGAAGAACCGTGAGTAATACCCGTTGTTGTTCAGGTAGCGGATCAGGGAAAGATGGTAGGACGAGTGGGTCAGGTTATCCAGGTACATCCCTGATCCGTAAGGCAGCGAAGCGAACAAGGCGGGCAGGACATAGAACGTACGTTCCGAAGTGGTGAGGCAGTTCTTCCAGTAGAGGCTGTGCCGGGAAAGCGAATCGAGGAAAGGAGTAAAGCTTCCCAGGTAAGGCTGATCGCCGCAAAAGGCGGATGAAAGGGATTCGACGATGATGAAGACCAGGTTTGGCTTCCGGTCCCCCAGGTTGAACAAAGGACCCAGTACGTCGGGTGTTTCATCTTTGTGAAGCAGCGGGTAAGTCGGACCGATAAAGGTAAATTCAGGGTGGTTGGATTGGTAGATCCGGAACTGTTCAAGCATGGCCCGGCCAGGGGCGCCGGGACTATTCCGGTCCGTTTTACCCTCCCGGTAATACCGGAAACATTTCTGGAACAGGTAATAAGGTTTGTTGACCACCATGTAGTACTGGAGATCCCGTTCGTAATTCTCCGGCCGCGGGTGAACCTTCAGGATAAACACCGGTGAAATCACACAGAGAACTACCCATATGGCGGTCAGCCATCCGCCAGGCCTTATTCTGCGGGTAGAGATGAACAGGATCAACAGGATGGCCAGCAGGACCAGAAAAGGCAGGATGGTCAGGAAGGTGAATGTCGTCGAACTCCCCGTGATCATGATCATTTCTTTCAGGGTGTACGAAAAGATCACCTGGTCAAGCGGGATCAGTGTGGCCGAAAAATAGTTGATCAGCGCGAAATGGAATAAAGAATAAAGCGTGACCAGGATCATCCAAATCCATGCAGCAGTTCTCCGGCTGAGAAGCCCGATAAGCAGATAGGGAACCAGCAGGGCCAGCCCCAGGGCCAGGAAGACGGACAGGTCGGTGATCACGCCCTGGCAGATTAACCATTTGCTTCCCGGGGGAAGGTTATGCCCGCTTCTGAGCGTCAGGTACTCCAGGCACCGGATAACCGGGATGACCGGCAGAAAGCACAAAGAGATCCGGGTGAAATCCTGAAGTGCGGGAAAGAGTTTGGTTTTCACGGTACGGGTAAGTTACTCGATAGTTACTTCCATGATCTCGCCCAGGATATCATTTTTCGGGAACGGGATATTGTCCTGTGAATAGGTCGATCCGACCCACCAGCGCGTGTTGTGGAACTCCTGTGAGATGATCAGCAGCATCTGGTTGTTCGGGATGCTGGTCACTTTGCTGTCGACATAACCCACAACGCGCAGTTTGTCTTTGGAAGGACCGATGCGCCAGATGATCCGTTCGGGCTGCCAGTCGATCTGGAAGTAATAGTAATCACCTCCGAACAGCTCGTCGTCGGATGCGGGGACTTTGGTCGTGATGGCCCGGTAGTTCCTGTCCCAGCGGTGCGCCCAGAAGACCTGGTTGTCGTAGATCACCGGGTTGCATCCGCCGTTGAAATCCACCGGGTCCCAGCAGGCCATATCCCAATTGGTGCAGGCCACCTGCAGCATATCGCCCTGCGAGGTGATCTCTTCGGGCAGCGGAATGTTCCAGTTCTCCTGGTTGTACTGGTCGTCGATCCCGTGATTGTAGGCCGGCGGCAGGACATAGTTGGGGCAGTACGGTACCGTCTTCAGGATCTCGAAATCGATCTCGCTGTATCCCACATTCTTCACCCTTTTGTCCTGCGTTCCTCCGTAGTAGGTTGCCATATACCCCCCGTTATTGCAGTCGCGCCGGTAATTCCATTCCGCTTCATTCATGGTGATGAGCCAGATAGCATTGGTCAGCCCGTTCCAGATGTTGTTTTTGTTCAGCAGTTCCGTCAGTTTGGCTTTGACAGTCCATTTGCCGTAAGCAAAACCGTGCCGGGTGATCACGCCCACGTTTTGTTTTTCCCATTTGCCGAATTCCGTTCCGGGGTTCATGATGGTCAGCATGTGCCTGACGGGATCGGAGACGACTGTCCTGCAAGGGATTTCAGCGGTCGTGGCGGTGACCGACACCAGTTCGTCCTTGCGGTAGAACTGCTTGTTCCAGTTGTACTCCATCAGGGAGTAATTGTCTTTCAGGACATCGGCTATGACCGGGATATTGCTGTACTTGGTGGTGGGGTCGATATAGTGAACGAACTGGTCGAACTGGGCTGACTTGTACAATGAAGAATCCTGCCCGCAATTGTTCAGGAAGAACTGCCCGTGTTTTTCGCTGCTGTAGTGGAGCGGACTGAGGTAGATGCCGGCACCGGGATCGGGTTTGGCGATCACCTTGAGTTGATACGGAAAGAGCGATACGACGGTGTTCTTCATTCGGCTGCCGTCCCCGAAAAGAAAATAGAAATAGGGATTGACGAAGGTATTGTTGAAGAGCTGACCGATATTCGTGATATAATCCGGGATGCTCTTGTTTACGATGTTTTCCGGTATGGTGACCACCAGCATAATGCGGTAATTGCCGACCCGGGGATTCCGTTTCCACCGGTCGTTCCGGCCGTTCTCATAATAGCGTTGCTCATTTCGCGGATTTCCCACGATCCGGAATTTGTCGCTCACCAAATGGAATTCATGGTCGGCAGGGATGACATCGGTTTCAGCGAACGTCTTGTCCACCTCTTCCCAGCTGCCGTAAAAATTCTCCCATGCGAAAGGATGCATCCGGGTGGAATCGGCGGTATCCCGTTCCGGGAATTTGTACGACTCGTTCTGGTAATAGATCTTGTACCGGAATGCCGAAGGAGCCTTGCCTGTGTTCCGGATCTGAAACTCCATGTGGAAGAATCCGTCTTCGGTTTGCCTTACCGATGGGATGAAGAATCCCTGGTCGATGGCGCCGGTATAATCCAGGAAGATCGTTTTGTTCTCCATCCTATTATCCGATTCCCTTCCGGCCGAGTCGGTTTTCCAGTTGGTCCAGGGAATAAAGTCGGCGACGGTGAACGTATCGGCAGACACCTCGGGTGTTTTGGGCTGGTTGGAGCATCCGGCGGCATACAGCAGGAGGAAGGCCGGCAGGAAGCGCAGGGATCCGAAGCTTTTCAGGTGCATCACTTTTCTGTTTGCATGTTAAAGGAATAGATCCGGAGTGTGTTGGGCAGGTACGGAAGGTTCTCCCACTCCTTGCACAAGCCTCCCTTGTAATTGCGGTCTTTGCAATTCCTCGCGATGACCATGACGGAGGTCAGCGTCGGATTTGTGATCCTGCCCGGCACCAGTTTCAGCGCCTCGTAGAATTTCGGGTTCCGGTCTTTTTCGTAGCCTGTAAAATCCACATTGCCGAGGATCGCAAAGGTGGAGTCGTTAAACTGGATCTCCTTGAGATCGAAACGCCAGTCGCGGTTGTACCGTAGGATGGTTTTGCCACCGCCCGGGCGGAACTGCCCGAACATGAAGCGGTCCCCGGGCTTCAGGGTGTCATGGCCCACGGTGAGTCCGACGTTGCCTTCCCGTCCCCGGAGCGCTTTCACGAATTTCTTTTCCACCGGGTCGTACCTGACCAATGAATAGCTGTACCGGTTTTTCCCTTTTTCTGAAAATACGGTCAGGAGCTGGGACTGGGAGGAGCCCTTCAGGAAAGGTCCTGCCGTGATGGCATACTCGAAATATTTATCATCCCATTCTCCGATCCTGTTCTCGTCCCCCTTGGCCAGTTCTGTCCAGCCTGTTTTCGCAAACCTGAACAGCACCCAGGATCCCCGTTCGCCGATGACCAGGAGTTCGGATGTTCCGTCCCCGTTCACGTCGCAGGGGATCACACCGGCCGGATTCCGGTAGGATATGCCGTTGATCGCAGCGCCGTCCGATTGCCACAGCACGTTCAGTGAAACGGTTGTTCCTGTTTTCCCGCAAAGCGATGCGGCTTGGTCAACACCGGCCAGCAGGATCCCGTCCTTGCCTGCAAACAGCAACTGGTCTCTTCCGGGTCCCATGAAAGAAGCTATCATGGGATCCGCTGCGGCCATCAGGTTGCGCAATGCGCCGGGGCAATCCACCCCGATCTGCATGAATCCGGCCTCGCTGCAGTAATGGTACAGAACAGGCGTTCCGTCGGGCCTGATCACGAATACCGATTCGAGTCCGTCCTGCGAATTCGCAAAACGACCGGATACAATCCGGTCATTGGGAGTGATATCGAGTCCCTCTTCGTTGCTGTTGAAAGTCTTTTCCGGCGAGAGCAGGAAAACCGGGAACGGCGGGATGTTCAGCTTCGGCGTATACCCTCCGCGTGTCATGTCGACCATGGCCGAATCACCGCGTCGCGGGGCCTGCGTGCCAAATACGACGTAAAAATCATCGCTGAGGATCCTGGTATCGCTGTTGTTCCAGAAATAGATCTGGACCTTGTCGTCGGGCCGGATCGTCACATCGGAAAGATCGAATGAGCCGCTGATCTTGAACCATTTTTCCCGCGGAACGTAAGGTCCGTGAAGGGAGACGCCTTTCCAACAGGTGTTCACGCCTACGGTGTTCGTGATGGTGAAGACCAGTGATCCTTCCGGTTCCGCGGAGGAGGGAAACACATAGACCCAGGCGCTGAGGGCAACCGCTTTCATGTCCCTGAGATTCAGGTCGCGGATGGTCTTTTCAAACATCACCGAGAACGTATTCTTCCCGAAGGTTTTGGTCGAAAAGTTCCCGGAATATGCGATCCCCTGGTAGATATCATCTGGAATCCCGGCTTTCGGATCCACTTCAAAATCGAAGCTCAGGCTGAACGGTGCGCTCCCGGGTCCCTGTTGCTGGGAAATAAACGCCATGTCGCCCGACGTGGGACGTTTCATCAGTTTGTGCCACGGCAGATAGCGCAGCCCAAGGAAGACCGCCATGGCAAGCAGGACAATCCCTGCTCCGCCGAGGATCAGCCATTTCTGTTTTGCTGTCATGTGATCGGTTATCGGATGATGATCAGTTTCCGGCAATAGGTTTCATTGCCGGTTGAAAGCCTGCATTCATAGACGCCGCCGGGGAGGAGCCTGCCCGAGGCATCCCGCCCGTTCCAGACGGTGTTGTATTCGCCGGGGGACTGGTTCTCGCTGACCAGCGTAACCAGGAGCTTTCCGTTCAGGTCAAGGATATCGATCTTCACCGGCCCGGGATCATTCAGCATATATCTGACCGTGGTGGAGAGACCAAACGGGTTGGGATAATTTCCTAGCAATCCGTGCCCGGTCATCCCCTGGTTCCCAGGGATGCCGATCACCTCGTTGACATGGAGGGTCACGGGGATCGTGATGATATGGTTGTACAGATCCCTGACCAGGATATCGGCCTCATAATCCCCGGCGGAGATAGCGGATGCATCGAAGGTTAACGTGACCAGCCCGGATTCGTCGGCAAACAGTTCGCCGGTATTCGAGGAGAGGCTGAGCCAGCTGTTGGACAAGCCGTTGTTGGCAATCCGGATCTCCCTGCCGTTAGTGTGGGGTAGCGTTCCGCTGCTGTCGCCCCGGACCGAATAGACCAGGAAGACATCGAAGGTGTGCGATTCATCAATGGTTCCGGTGATATTCGCCGTTGCTGTTTCGCCGGGGAGGACAACGCCCGATCCGCCGGGAGTTTCGCCGTGCCAGTAAATGGCAGGGCCGTTACCTGTGGTTCCGTCGTACACAAGGTCGCCCGGGGATCCCCCGGAAAAATTGGTGGCGGTGTTCACCATGACACCCTGGGGAAAATCGATCTTCACCTCTTCGATGGATTCGCCGTCGGGACTGCCGTTCGTGAGCGTCAGGTTCCAGCTGAAGGCCTGTCCGGGCACATACGAGGAAGCGTTGCAGGTGATCGCCGTACCCCCCAGGTTATCGGTTGGTCCGGTTTTATTGGCCGTAGTATCGAATACCATCACCGTATAATCCAGGATACCTCCGCCTGTATTCGTAACCGTCAGGACATCGGTGCCGGATTGTCCTTCGTCAAGTGTTTTCTCGTACGACAAGGGTGCGGCAGCCAAACCCGGGAGTGCGTTGACAAAAGGCGGGAAGGTGATGAAATCGATCCAGACGCAGTCCATGTTGGCTGAAATGGAGCCGTCCTTCTGGTAGAGCCACCGCAGGATATGGAAGCCTTTGGTGATCGTGTAGGTTTGCAAGGTCCATGGAGTAACGCCGTCCCAACGACCCAGTTCATATCCGTCCACCGAGAAGGCCAGGTGGTCGAAATTCGCGCCGTTCGGATCATCTTCGCAGGAGGTCTTGCGCATAAAGCTGATCATTCCGTCCTGGAGAATAATGACGGGGATGCGGAGTTCGGCCGTTGCATTGTCGAAAGTCCATCCCGATTTGGCCGTGTAATTCCCTTCATAGGGGTAATAGTCGTTGATGTCCCATTGAACCAGTCCGAATTCCCAAGGGAATTTGTCGAATGAAGCCGATTCAAAATCCTCGATGATGTTGCCCGACAACAGCCAGGCCGTATCCGACTGCTGGAAGTTGTTCGGGGCCTGGATATTTGCCTTCACGGCATAGAGATGCTCGAAGGGGGCTACCGGCAGGGCTGTGACAACGAACGAGAGTTGCTTTGAGGAGTCGGGTTCGAGCAGCGGGATGGACCCGGTGCCTGTGTTCACGCTGATCAGCGGGTCGGCGGAGGTGACCGTCACATCCATGTTGTGAACGCCAGCGCCTCCGAGGTTTGAAAAGGTCATCAACAGGTTGGCCGTTTCACCGGGATCCAGCCGCGCATTATCGCCGTCTTCTATGGCCAATGTGCTGACCACCAGGTTCGGCGCGTGTCCAACCAGCGGAATCTCACGGTCGAAGCTCAACTGCGATGAGATGAGGTGGATCACCACGGAGAATTGATGGTTGTCCGGGATGTTTGGAGAGACGTTGAACGAGAACGCACCCGGATAAAGCAGGGTTTGCCCGGGAGCCAGCGTACCGACACTTTCAATGCTGTCGGCCAGCATGATGTATGGATCCGTTTCGGTCATCCACAGGTAGACGTTGTTCGCCGGCGCGCTCCCGATGTTCTGGATGGAGAGATTGACCTGGACATTTTCACCGAATTCGATCAGCGAATCGCCTCCCGAGATAACGGCATAATTCAGGATCAGGCCGTTGGCGGAGAAGGTCAGCGTTTTTGTACCCGATAACCCGTTCTGGTCGGTCGCCCGGAACGTGATCGGCACGTTCTGGTAAGCATTCTGAGGGGTCCCCGAGAAGATACCGTCTTCGCTCAGCGTCATCTCTACCGGATATCCGCAGGTGGTGAATATATCCAGTGTGTTCGATGTGATGGACGGGGCCCCGTTCAGCTGCGAGAACTGGTAATTCTTGTTGTCTCCGCCGGAGAGGCCGCCGGTCCATATCAGCCCGGCAGGGAAATTCATGGTTCCGTAATACCACTCGATCGTGCCATTGGGGTACAGTTTCACGGCTATGTTGACGGAGCTGGATCCGGCCATTCCGTTGATGGAAGCTTTCCAGCGGATGATCGCGTAAGTGGCGTCCCCTTCATACCAGACCCCGTCGAGCTGGCTTGAATACAGGTTCAGGTCGGCCATGAACGGCGAAATGATCGATGTCTCTTTGAACAACAGTTTTTTATCGATCAGGTAAGGAAAAGTATAAGGCTGGTCGTCGAACAGGATATACCCGTCGGCATAGATATACAGCTTGTTCACGGATTTTTTATAAAACGGAAAATTGAAATCCAGCGTCTTGATGGCATATCCCGAATTGCTGTTCGTCAGGGTCAGCTGCTGGGCCGTTACGGCAGGGAACGTCGAAGTGGAGATCGATTCGGGATAATCCAGTTTCAGGTCATAATCGTATGGCGGCTTTCCGCCGGTAGCGTTCAGCTGGACCGAATAGGGCTGGTACACCGTTGCCATGGGGAGCGAGGTGTTGGTGATGGACGGCTTGCTGAAATTGACCGTATGATTGACCATAATCCGGGTGATGTCGTTATTGAAGAGGGGAACATTGGTGGACGGAAAGTTGACCGTCACGGGAGAAGTCCCTGTGTAGTCCACGAGTGCTGCGTTCACGATCTCCCCCTGGTCGGAATTGCCCGGGTCGCTCTCCTGGACCTGGAGGAAATACCGGATGGGTTGCCCGCTCGAGTACATGCTGAGGATGGACGTAAGATCCAGTCCGAATTCAATGGTCTTGTCAGCTTCCGTCGTCCCGCCCTGCATGTAGTTGCATCCTCCCTGGTAATTGAACACGGGGAACTCCTGCACATAAGAAGGGAACTGGGCTGAAAGGTCGGTAGAGGTCCCCACCATGACTTTCAGCTTGCTCCTGCAGGTGTGCTTGAGGGTGATCTTCATGGTCAGGCGGGGATCGGTATCTTCCCGTACATCGAGCGTGTACACCGTGTGGTTCCAGATCCCCCCGGAACCGATGTTATCGGCAAGACATTTGTACATCGTATAGCAGAACCCCTGGTTGCACCATCCGGTTCCGGCATAGCCGTTCGCCAGCTTGATGCCTCCGATCTCCCAGTCATGCATGTCGATGATGGCATCGCCGTTAAGGTCGATGGTATTGGTATACTGTCCGTCATTGTTGTAATCAAACCGGATCGAGTCATTGAATCCCACCACGGTCCATGCATGTGACGGAGATCCGCCCCAATAGGTCTGGACGTATTTCCCGGCCTCGGGCGTCCCGGGGGGAAGCGTAGTGGAAACACTCCCGAAATATTGTCCGTAGATATTCCCTACCCCGCCAATGGTGGAACCCTCCAGGTGATCGTAAAGCCAGTATTTCAGTGTCTGCAGGCCCTCGGGGGTATCGCACCGGATCCCTTTGACGGCGGTCAGGCGGTTGTGCATGCCGCTGTGGTACACATCATAGCCGGAGATCCATCGCTTATAGCCTCCATAGTAAAGGGTGCCGCCGTATTCGGTGACATTCATCGTACCCAGCGCCCTGACGATCTCCCACGAATCAAAGAAACTGACTCCCATGCTGGTGCCGTTGTTCAGGAAGTCCCACACGAAATGAGTGGGATACTGGTTATCGGTGACATTGGCAGGAAGGTCCCGCAGCCTGTCGATCTCGTAGGTAAAGTTGAACGCCACCCCGGCCGACTGGCCGCATTCGAGCCCGACCTGTGAGGTGATGGGCCGGAAGTAAGGCTGTGTGGAGTTGTCCACGCTGGAGGGAAGCAGCGGCGCATTCGGCCCTTTGTACTGTTCGGGGAGTTCCCGCAATGGAATGTTATAAAGCACAAACAGTTCATCGGGAGTCAGCGGTGCCGGTTCCTGTCCTGCCGGCAGCGGCAGATCCTGTGCCTGGGAGGCAGAAAAAGTCAGGATACAGGCGGCAACGAATAAAAACCGCAGGGGTAGTGATCTTCTCATGTTGGACGTATTAAGACAGACCTAATGAATAGTCTCTCAAAAATAGGAAATTTCAGGTTATCATTCCAACTTTCGCTGCGATAAGACATACTCCGCTTCCGAACGGAGGCACTCTTCGATCGGCAGGTGGTTGTCTTTTGAGATGGTCCAAACTTTATGGAACCAGCCGGGGATCGACCGGATATCAAATATGATCCGGATGACGGAGTCTTCGTGTGTCTTGTTTTCCAGCTTGTCAAAATCGACACACATCGCATAGGCGGCGTTGCGCCTGATCGCCTGGTCGAGCAAAGTCCGTTCCGCGGCCGCCTGCCTGACCATGCCCCGGAACCAGTACCGGTCGTTCCGGATCTTGTTTTCGTAGCGGTAGCACCACGAATCGGCAGGCGGAGGGAACAGGGCCTCGTACGCCTGGTCGACGAAATTCCAGAATCCGCAGTGGGCATTGATCTCCGAGGTCATCAGCAGGATGACATCAAAATCCCGGAATGTTTCAGCGAGGTTGGAATGGTCCACTTTGGTATCGCCGTATGAGTTCTTGTAATACAGGGTGGAATTGTAATACCAGTATTCGGTGTTGGCGAACAGATGAGGGGCATAGTCGTAAAAGAGGTTGTTGAAATAGCTGTCGGCCACGGCGATCACCCGCAAGGACGGCTGGGCCGTATCAAACCGGATCACCGGGTACTGGGCGGTGACCTTCGGCAAGGGGAATACAAGATTGAGCATATCAGCGATGTCGCGGTCGGAATAGCGCAGGGTATCGGATAAATCGATCCGTTCAACAGCAAAGGAAGGGATCCGGGCGTCACACCGTTCGCGCAGGTATCGTGCCAGGGAATCGGCAACCAGGGCCACGCTGTATATGCTCCAGTGCATGCCGTATTCAGGGAACAGCTTGT
>DAIRDK010000081.1:0-10963 GCA_036796175.1 Bacteroidales bacterium
CAAGCCGGATCAGGGCTTCTTCTGCACGGAGTCCGCCCATCACCGCAAAATTCTTATACCGGTAGCTCAGTGTGGCATAAAAGGCATGGATGGTCTGGTTTCCTGAAAAAGTATTGGTTGCGCCACTGTCGGTGATCCATTCCATTGGCTGCCAATGCTGTACTTTTGTATCCTGGTCGGAGATCTGCATATCACCCTGGTAGCCGGTTTCAAGGGATGCATTCTGCCACAGCGGACGGGAATAATCCAGGGCCAGTGTGAGGCGTTGTTCAGCATTCGTACCATTGGTCTGGTCCATTTCGTTGGGATATTGAGGAAAGGCATAGACGGTGGTATAGGAATCGTCTTCCGTCTCCCGGTCGCCCTGGTACTCGAAATCTGCACGAAATCCATGTTCTGTTTTCCGGTCGAACGTATGTTCGTAGAAGGCAGTCAACCCGGCGCTGGTCTCTTTTTCTGTCCCTTCCATACTGCGGGTAAAGGTCTCCGTTGTATTCAGTTCGTTGTCGCTGTATTGGTTCCAGGTGGCATCATCGCGTTTGACCTGCCGATAAGTATAGGTTCCGGAAATGCCTACTGCGTCCTTTTCGGTAATGTCCCATTCAAATCCCAACCGCCCGATATTTGAGGTCGGTACGGCTTTTCCCGAAGTGGTCTGATCCAGGTATACTGACTCCGCTGTCACGGTATCGATGTTCTGCGAACTGACCTCCCCATTCCGCAAACGGCTGTCGAGCCTGAATCCGTAACTGCCGAAAAGGTTCACTTTCCCCAGGTTATAGTTCAGCTGCAGGTTGGTGTTGAACCGTTCCCTGTTCCCGACATTGGCGCCCACAATCCCATTAAAACCCGCCTTGCGATCCTTTTTCAGAATGATGTTGATGATCCCTCCTGTACCGTCTGGCTGGTACTTGGCGGAAGGGTTGGTGATGATCTCGATCCGCTCCACGAGCGATGCAGGCATCTGATCGAGGTTGGCCAGACCAGTCATCACAGAAGGCCGGCCGTTGATCAGGATCGTAACGCCTCCCGACCCCCGGAGGCTGATATTACCGTCCATGTCGACCGAAACGGAAGGGATCGTCTGCAGAACATCGGTAATGGTCCCGGTCTGTGCCGAAATATCTTTCTGTACATTGAACACTTTCCGGTCGATTTTATTGATCATCATATTCCGTTCACCGGTGATCGTCACCTCTTCCATGTTGATGGCCGCTGAAGAGAGCCGGAGTTCACCGACATCGATCCGCGGGTTTTTCCGGTCGATTGATACAGGACCACGCGACTGCTTCTGATACCCGATAAAAGTATAATCGATCGTGTACGTGCCAGGCGGGACATCGGTGATCCTGAAAGCCCCGGTACTGTCGGTAACAACGCCCCTGACCATCTCGTGGGTGACCGTGTCGCGCAAAACAATATTGGCATATTCGACCGGCGTAACCGAAACGGCATCAACAACCCTGCCGGTAATTACTCCGGGGTTGCGGGACTGGGAGAAAAGAAAGAAGGGGATGGTCAGGAATAGAGTAACAAGAAAGCCCCGGTTAATCAGGAAAACCATATGACAACTGACGTTATGTGATTTCTGTGGTTAGGGGGCGAACGGCGCGCAAAGGTAATACAAAATCCTGATGATCCAGCCCTGCATAAGTCTTTTCAATATCTCTTTTTATAAGGACGATGTCATCTCAAAGACCAGTTCTCCGCCGTTCATCAGTTCGGCATGCTCGATAAACATAGTGTTAATTGGCCTGCCATTTAAAGTTATCGATTTTATGTAAAGGGCTGTTTCCGATAGCCCCGTTGCCTTTATGACCAGCGTTTTACCATTGGGCAGCGCTACCACGGCTTCCTTCACGCAAGGACTCCCAATGGCATATTGTGTCGTACCCGGGCAAACGGGGTAGAATCCCAGGGTGCTGAAGATATACCAGGCCGACATCTGGCCGCAGTCGTCGTTCCCGCACAGTCCGTCAGTCGCGTTACGATACATGGTGCGGGTGATCAGGTGGATCTTTTCCTGCGTTTTCCAGGGTTTGGAGGTCCAGTCGTAGAGGTAGGGGACATGGTGGCTTGGCTCGTTGCCATGGACATAGTTGCCGATAAGGCCAACACGTGTCACATCCTCGGTCTCGGCAAAATGTTTATCGTCGAGGGTCATCGTGAAGAGGGAATCGAGGTGGCGGATGAACTTTTTCTCACCTCCCATGAGCCTGATCATGCCCTGTACGTCATGCGGAATGTAGAGAGAATAGTTCCAGGCATTCCCTTCGATGAAACCTTGTCCGCTGGTACTCAGCGGATCGAACGGGATTCTCCAGGTCCCGTCGGAATTCTTCGGCCGGATAAATCCGGTTGAGGGATCGAACAGTTTTTGAAAATTACCTGACCGGGATAAAAACCGGGAATACACTTTTGCATTCCCAGTCATCCCCGCGAACATGGCGATAGCAAAGTCGTCATATGCGTACTCCAGCGTTAAGGAAGCCGAATTTCCGGTGTTGTTTTCCGCAACGAATCCCAGTTTCTCAAAGTCGCCGGTTCCCGGGTAGAAACGGCTTGTGGCAGTGGCGACGCAGGCATTCAGCGCCCGTTCCGCATCGATTCCCCGGATGCCTTTCACATAGGCATCTGCAATTACCGAAACGGCGTGGTAACCGATCATGCACCAGTTCTCATTGCCGTGGTGGGACCATACCGGGAGCATCTGTTCCGGGCTCTGGTCGAAATGAGCCAGCATGGAATTCACCATGTCCCGGCTTCGGTCGGGCCAGAGCCAGGTGAGGAGCGGATGGAGGGCGCGGTAAGTGTCCCATAGCGAAAATACGGTATAGTTCGTGAAATGTTCCGCGGTATGGATCTCGTGGTCGATCCCGCGGTATTGACCATCCACATCCTGGTATACCGATGGATGGATCAGGGCATGATACAGGGCGGTGTAGAAGATCGTTTTTTGGTCGTCGGGAGCATCGATCCGGATCCGGTCCAGCTCTTTTTCCCAGGTTGCCGCAGCCTGCTTTCTTATCCGTTCGAAATCTGCGGCAGGCGCTTCCGCTCTCAGGTTCTCGAGCGCTCCCTCCATGGAAACGGCAGAGAGCGCGACGCGGATGACCAGCGCTTCGTTTTGCTGCATGCTGAAGTCGAAATGAGCCTTCACGTTCCGTCCTCCCAACTCGGGAAAGCCGCTCTCCTGGTCGAACTTCCGCCAGAAGCCGCGGTAAACCGATTTCTGGTCTTCGCGGAAGCCAAAGCTTTTCACAGGTTTTGAGAAGACCATGGCAAAATAGATGTATCGTGTTCTTGCCCATCCGCTGGTGATCCTGTACCCCGTAACAAGAGTGTCGTTGACCATCCTGACATACGCCGAGAGCACTTTCCCCGGGTAGTTATAGATCCCGTGATTCATATCGAGGATGATGTGGGCGCTGTCGGTCCTGGGGAACGTATACCGGTGAACGCCGACCCGGGTTGTAGCGGTAACCTCCGCCAGCACACCGGGTTCTTCCAGGAACACCTTGTAATATCCGGGAGAAGCGGATTCCGTTTCATGCCGGAAAACCGACCGGTATCCCGTTTCCGGATGCTTTGCGGTTCCGGGATTCATCTGCACCTTACCCACCGTCGGCATCACCAGGAAATCACCCAGGTCGGAGTGACCGGTGCCGCTGAAATGAGTATGGCTGAACCCCACGATCGTGGGATCATCGTACTGATAACCGGCACAATACCGGTAAACATCCGGGTTGTATTTGCCATCTTTTTCATACGGGATCGTGTCGGTGTCGGGGCTAAGCTGGATAAAACCCCACGGCATCACTGCGCCGGGGAATGTATGGCCCATCTCTTTGGTACCGATAAAGGGGTTGACGAATGATGTGTTCTGGGGAAATACAGAAGATCCGAGAATTGAAAAAATAACAATGATCAGGTGTTTTTTCATAGGAGGTTTGCTTGCAGCAAAATTACCGTTTAAATAGAACACAGATCAACACAGATGAAACAGATTTACACAGAAAGACGATCATCACCTGACTGTGTTTATCAGTGTTTTTCTGTGAAATCTGTGTTCAATTATGTAGATTTGTAGATAAATATCCAACAAAATGAAGCAGGGGTACATTATCGTATTTCTGATGCTGGCTGCACTATTTGCAAGGCCACAA
Source organism: Bacteroidales bacterium (assembly GCA_036796175.1). Classification (GTDB taxonomy): domain Bacteria; phylum Bacteroidota; class Bacteroidia; order Bacteroidales; family FEN-979; genus DAIRDK01. The sequence goes on from DAIRDK010000081.1 coordinate 4,167, forward strand.
TCCAATATCACCCTCAGCAATCCCGAGGCACAATCGGTGCTGCTGGGGAATTACGATCCGGGGGCTTATACCCCTACTGCCATCATCAATACCGCCGACAGCATCCTGCACGGTATTGTCAGCGACGTTTCAACGGACACGCTGCAGAAATGGCTTCAGAAGATCGATTCGTTCCATAACCGGAACACAGGATCTGACACGGTTTCGGAAGTCAACGGCATTGGTGCCGTTCGGCGATGGATCCACGGAAAGTTCAACGAATTCAGGGCAGAGAACGAGAACCGGCTGCTGGTAAGCTATATGGACTTCGATTACACCGTTTGTGGGATGGGTCATCACCGGAATGTGCTGGCGATCCTGCCCGGGCTGGACACCACTCAAAAGGAGATTGTTGTTCTGGAGGGTCATTTTGACACCCGGTGCAAAGGGGTATGCGATACCGCCTGTTATTCCCCCGGGATGGAGGACAATGGTACCGGAACGGTCCTTGTGATGGAGCTGGCGCGGATCATGAGCCGGTTTACGTTTAACCACACGATCCTGTTCGCCTGTGTGACCGGGGAGGACCAGGGTCTTTACGGGGCGAAAGCACTCTCTTCCTGGCTCAAGAGCAACGGGATCAAGGTCAGATCCTGTTTTAACAATGACGTAATCGGCGGCATCATTTGCGGGATGACCTCGTCGCCGCCCAGCTGCCCGGGATTCAACCAAATCGACAGCACCCATGTCCGCATCTTCTCATTTTCCAGTTTCCTCGATTCCGCCATCGTTTCTCCGCACAAGCAGCTCGCCAGGTATGTGAAGATGCACCAGATTGAAAAGATCAACCCGTTGTTGTCAACCCCCATGGAAATCGTCATCCATATTTATGAAGACCGAACCGGTCGCAGCGGTGACCACATTCCGTTCAGGCTGAAAGGATATCCGGCGATCCGGTTTACCTCCGCCAACGAACATGGCGACGGAACCGGAACCCCGCCTGACCGCCAACACACCTCCGACGATGTCCTTGGACTGGACCTTTCCGTTCCGCCCGACGGGATCATCGATACCTTTTTCGTCGACATGAACTACCTCCGGCGCAATACCATCATGAACGGCGTCAACCTGGGGTTCCTGGCCCTTGCCCCGCCCATGCCTGATCCGGTCTTCACACCGCTCGACGAGGCCATGCAGATCGATCTGACCGGGGCTGACAGCCTTTACCAGCATTACCGCGTCGGAGTGAGGTCAGATAATTCGGGCACGCTCTATTTCGACTCGGTGTACACATTCACCGGCACGTCCCCGCTGGTGATCACAGGGCTTGATCCCGACCGGGCGTATTATTTCAGCGTGGCGAATGTTGCCGACGGATTTGAAAGCCTGTTCTGCGAAGAGTATACGGTCTTCCCGGTTGGCGTCAAGTCCCAGGCAGACCGCGACTGGGGCATCCGCCTGCTGCAGAACGTGCCCAATCCGTTCAGCGACCGGACTGTGATCGGGATCCGGGTGAACGAAGGCTTGCGTTATCCGGGAGCCGTGATTGTCATATCGGACTTGTCGGGCCGGATCGTAAAGTCGTTTACCGCCGACCTGGTACCGGGTTTAAACCAGGTTGAATTTCAAAATGACCACGCACTCCGGGGGATGTACCTCTATACCCTGCAAATTGACGGGAGGCCGGTCTGCTCCGAAAAAATGATCATGAACTGAAGCCGCTTTCATTATATTTGCTCAAACCAAAACATGCCTTATGTCGCACAAGATTCTCGTGATCAACCCGGGATCCACGTCCACCAAGATCGCCGTTTATGATAAACGCAACCAGCTGTTCCTGAAGAATATCAAGCATGACCAGGAGAAACTACGCAGTTTTGAGCGGATCGCCGACCAATTCGCCTTTCGCAAGGAGACCATCATTGAAGAGGTGAACAATGCGGGTCTTGAGATCCATAAGGTGAGTATTGTCGTCGGAAGAGGAGGGCTGCTGAAACCGATCCCGGGAGGTGTTTACGAGGTCAACGAAGCGATGATCTGGGAACTGACCCATCCGGTTGCGGAGCATGAATCCAACCTCGGCGGACTGATCGCTCATGAGATTGCAAAGGAAATCGGCCCGGAGGTCAGAGCCTATATTGTTGATCCGATCTGTGTGGATGAGATGGAAGAGATCGCCCGAATCTCCGGGATGCCGGAGTTGCCCCGTAAAAGCATATTCCATGCCCTGAACCAGAAAGCGGTATCGCGAAAATTTGCGCGTGAAATCGGGATGAAATACGAAGAGCTCAACCTGATCGTGGCCCATATGGGAGGCGGAGTTTCCGTCGGGATCCACCGGAAGGGACGCGTGATCGACAACAACAACGGCCTGAACGGCGAAGGTCCGATGACGCCTGAAAGGACGGGCGGACTGCCGGTGGCTCAGCTGGCCGAACTCTGCTTCTCCGGCAAATATACCAAAGCGGAGGTGATGAAAAAGATCAAGGGCCTGGGCGGCTTTTGCGCTTACCTTGGCACCAATGACGTGGTTGAAGTGGAGCGGAGGATCAAGGAAGGGGACGATTACGCCAGACTCATTTTCGATGCCATGGCATACCAGGTATCCAAGGAGATCGGGGCAGGGAGCACGGTCCTGAAGGGTGACGTGGACGCGATCCTCCTCACCGGAGGTGTGGCCCACAGCACACGCATGGTGGAAGCGATCACCGAACGGGTTAAACACCTGGGCCCCGTGCGCGCCTATCCCGGCGAAGGTGAAATGGATGCACTGGCGCTGAATGCATACCTGGTACTTACCGGTGAACTGGAAGTGAAGGAATATGTCTGAAGGATCGGAAAACAATGAACGGCTGACGAAAGAGGAACGCCTCCGCGCCATCTTCGATCTCATGCACCGCACCATGATGCACCATGCGATGTGGTTCGATGAGGCTTCGCGCCAGCATGGCCGGGAGAAGGCCTACAGGCTGCTTGACGAGGTGATGCGGAAAAGCATGGAGATCCAGATGAAACGGTGGTCAAAAGCCCTGGGATTCGAGATGGAAGGCGAATTCCCAAAACCATTGCTGGACTTGCCGGAAGAGAAGCTCATCGGCCTGACGGAAGCGGTCGCTGTGAATTGGCTTGCCAACGACGGCCTCTGGTTCCAGGCGGTGGAATTCACCGAAGGAATGCCCCAGGCCAAGCTCTGCAATGACGCTACCTGGGCCTGTTACTCGCCATTCGAGGCCTGGTCGGTGAAACGGCTGCTGAACCTGGGCGACAAACCCGGGCTTGAGGGCCTCAAAAAAGCATTGAAGTTCCGCTGCTACGGCTTCATCAACAAGCAGTCGTTTATCCAGGAAACGCCCACCAGCTTTGTGTATATGATGAATGACTGCCGAGTGCAGTCGGCGCGAAAACGGAAAGGATTGGATGATTATCCATGCAAGTCGGCGGGGATCATGGAATACTACAAGTTTGCGGAGGGCATCGATCCCAGGATCCAGACCGAAGTGATCACCTGCCCGCCGGATCTGCACCCGGAGGAGCATTATTGCGCCTGGAAGTTTACATGTTGCGCCGGTACTGACCTCCCACCTCAAACAGAGCCTGGGTGATCTGGCCGAGGGAGCAGTACTTCGTCACCTCCATGAGTTGTTCAAAGATATTCCGGTTCCGCACGGCCGTGTGCTTCAGTTCGTCAAGCATTTGCTTCGCTTTCCCTTCGTGCGTTTTGTGCAGCTGTTCCAGCATGGAGATCTGGTACTTCTTCTCTTCTTCGGTTGCACGGATCACTTCGCCGGGAATGATCGTGGGCGAGCCTTCGGAGGAGAGAAACGTGTTGACACCAACGATCGGCAGTTCTCCCGAGTGCTTCAACGTTTCGTAATAGAGGGATTCTTCCTGGATCTTGCTTCGCTGGTAGGTCGTTTCCATTGCACCAAGGACCCCGCCGCGTTCCGAGATACGGTCAAACTCGGCCAGGACAGCCTCTTCCACGAGATCGGTCAGCTCTTCGATGATGAATGACCCCTGGTTCGGGTTCTGGTTCCTGGCAAGCCCGAGTTCTTTGTTGATGATGAGTTGGATCGCCATGGCCCTCCGGACGGATTCCTCGGTGGGCGTTGTGATGGCTTCATCATAAGCGTTCGTGTGCAGCGAGTTGCAGTTGTCATAAATGGCGTACAAGGCTTGCAGGGTGGTGCGGATGTCATTGAAGCCAATTTCCTGTGCATGAAGCGATCTGCCCGAGGTCTGGATATGGTATTTGAGCTGCTGTGAACGGGCATTCCCATGGTACCTGTCGCGCATCGCCTTGGACCAGATCAGCCTCGCCACGCGCCCGATCACGGAGAATTCGATATCGATGCCGTTGGAGAAGAAGAAAGACAGATTCGGTGCGAATTTGTCGATGTCCATCCCTCTCGATAAGTAATATTCAACATATGTGAATCCGTTTGCAAGCGTAAAGGCCAGCTGTGAAATCGGATTCGCGCCGGCTTCGGCGATATGGTAGCCGGAAATGGATACCGAGTAGAAATTCCGGATATTCTTCAGGATGAAATATTCCTGTACGTCGCCCATCAGTTTCAGCGAGAAGTCGGTGCTGAAGATGCAGGTGTTCTGCCCCTGGTCCTCTTTCAGGATATCGGCCTGAACCGTGCCCCTTACAACGGAAATCGTATCGGCTTTGATCTTTTCATAGACCCCGGCAGGCAGCACCTGGTCGCCTGTCACGCCGAGGAGCATGAGTCCCAGGCCGTCATTGCCTTCCGGAAGGGCTCCCTGGTAACGGGGCCGTTCGGTTCCCTTCTCCTGGTATATCTGCGCGATTTTCTTCTCCACTTCCTTCTGCAGGCCATGTTGCAGGATATAGAGTTCGCACTGCTGATCGATGGCGGCATTCATGAAGAAGCCCACCAGCACAGGGGCCGGACCGTTGATCGTCATGGAGACCGACGTCATCGGATCGGCGAGGTTGAAGCCGGAGTAAAGCTTTTTCGCGTCGTCCAGGCAGCAGATAGAAACGCCTGAATTGCCGATCTTGCCATAGATATCAGGACGGATCCCGGGATCGTTCCCGTACAGGGTGACGGAATCGTAGGCGGTGGACAACCGTTTCGCCGGCATGCCTTTGGACAGGTAGTGAAATCTCTTGTTTGTGCGCTCCGGTCCGCCTTCGCCGGCGAACATCCGGGTCGGATCTTCATATTCCCGTTTGAAGGGGAACACCCCGGCCGCATAAGGGAATTCGCCGGGAACATTCTCCTTCAGGTTCCACTTCAGGATATCGCCCCATGCCTTGTATTTCGGCAGCGCGATCTTGGGGATCTGCAGGTGCGACATCGTTTCCGTGTGGGTTTTGATGCAGATCTCCTTGTCCCGTACCTTGAAGACATAGTATTCTTTCCGGTACGAATCCACTTTCTTTTCCCAGGTGTCGAGGATGGCTTTGTTCCCGGGATCGATTGCGCCGCAAAGGCCTGAGTAGAGTTCTTTCAGTTCCTTTAACAGCTCCCTGCTTCCTTCCGGCCGTTCCTTCTTCAGCGTCTCGATGGCCATGTGGAGGCTGTACATCTTCTGGGCGATCCCGGCCTGTTCCTCAGCCGCCTCGTTATACCTGCGAACCGTATCGGAGATCTCAGCCAGGTAACGGACACGCTGCGGGGGGATGATATAGATCTTTTCGGGCAGTTCGCCGGTGACCGTCATGCCGGATTCGAACGTTCCGGGAAATTTTATGTTGATCTTGTCGATGATGGCCCTGTACAGCTGGTTCACGCCCGGATCGTTGAATTGCGAGGCGATGGTTCCGTATACGGGCATGTCATCCACGTTCGCCGTGAATAACTTGTGGTTCCGCTGGAACTGCTTTTTCACATCACGCAGTGCATCCATTCCGCCGCGTTTATCGAATTTGTTCAGGGCAATGATGTCGGCATAATCCAGCATATCGATTTTTTCAAGCTGGGATGCGGCGCCATACTCGGGTGTCATGACATATAATGACAGGGTGCTGTGTTCGGTAATCTCCGTGTCGGATTGGCCGATGCCCGACGTCTCCAGGAGGATCAGGTCGAAATGGGCGGCTTTCAGGATGTTCAGGGCATCTTTCACATGCCTTGACAGCGCCAGGTTCGACTGGCGGGTAGCCATCGAGCGCATGTAGACATGCGGGTCGTTGATCGAGTTCATGCGGATCCGGTCGCCGAGAAGGGCTCCACCTGTCTTGCGCTTTGATGGATCTACGCAGATGATGCCGATATGCTTGTCCGGGAACCCGGCGAGGAACCTGCGGACCAGCTCGTCAACCAGGGATGATTTTCCCGAGCCTCCCGTACCCGTGATGCCAAGTACGGGGATTTCCAGACCGGTTGCCGATTCTGTGATCTTCCGGATCAGGCTTTCCGATTCGGAGTAATAATTTTCCACGGCAGAGATGGCTTCGGCAATGGCCTTGTGATCCCGCTGTTGAATGGCCTCAGGAGTGGCATGGATCTTTTTGCCCCGGGGAAAATCGCATTGTTTCAGCATATCGTCGATCATCCCCTGCAGGCCCATGGCCCGGCCGTCATCGGGCGAGTAGATCCGGGTTATGCCATAAGCATGGAGCGCCTCGGTCTCGGAGGGGAGGATGACCCCGCCGCCACCGCCAAAGATCTTGATGTGCCCGCTGTTCCGTTCGAGGAACAGGTCGTGCATGTATTTGAAGAATTCAAGATGCCCGCCCTGGTAGGAGGTAATGGCACCGGCGTGTGCGTCCTCCTGGATGGCACAATTGACGATGTCCTTCACGGCGATGTTATGGCCCAGGTGGATCACCTCGGCCCCCG